>CAZAQZ010000086.1:0-3865 GCA_964487175.1 uncultured Verrucomicrobiota bacterium
GGACGTAGATGAATGTGCTGTGCATAGGATTGCGAGTCCATGGCCCCGGAAACGACGGCGCGGGCCGCGCGCCCTTCCGCCTTCGCCAAGGCTTCGGCGGACAAGACGCCCTCCAGCGGAAGGATGCGTGAAAAATATTGCCGGGCTGTGCCTGCCACGGAAGGCTAGTGTAACCTAATGTAACCTAATGTAAGTTAAAAATTTATTTTGCGGGGGCTTCAGAGGCTGACAAGCCGGCAGGAATTGCAGAGAAGAGTCGTAATCGTTCTTTGAAAATGACCGGGAGCGTGTGCGGGTTCGGCCTCCGCCAGGGCTTCGGCAGACACGGCGCTGCGAACCACAAGTTGCCCAATCCGGAATCGGCCGATCCAGCCTAATGAAGGCCAGTTAAGCCTAATTAAGGCAAATTAAGGTTTAAATTTTTTTCCGGGGAGTGCAATGAGGCGGTCGACTCGCAGGATCTGCAGGCCAGTGGATCTGAACATTGCCACCGTAGGAGCGCCCTTCCGGGCGCGATTATGCCGGCCCGCGATTACCGGTCGCGCCCGGAAGGGCGCTCCTACCGGCTTGTTCCAGGACGTGCCACGGGTGCGGTCCGGCGGGAAAAACGCATTGACAGTTTCACGCGGCAGCGCGTATGTTGAATGGACGATTTCGGAGGGTAACAGCCATGGCTGACGAGAAACCACCACAATCCTCGCCTGAGGAAGAAGCAAAAAAAGACACGGTCCGCATCAATTTGCCGCCCGGCCTCAGCGGCCGGCCCGCGCCGACGGGTCCCCCGGGTTCGCCGCCGCCGGCGAAGTTGAAACCCCCGACTCCACCGAGTTCATCCGAAGACGAAGCGAAACGCGAAACGGCCGTGATGGGCACGCCCATCGCCACGCCGAAGCCGAAGAAGGATACTTCCCGGGTTCAAGTTTCAGCCGCCAAACCGGTTGCCGCCGAAGTTCCCCGTCCCACGGTCAAATTGAAACGCGAAGAGGGTCCGGCACCGTCGGGCCCCACGTCCGGTGGCGTGCCGATCTCAGCGCCCCAGACGCAGGCGCGTGTGGCCGCGGCACCGTCCAGCGGCGTGGATGCCGTTCTGGCGCTCGGGGCCATGCTGTTCTCGCTCGCGGTGGCGGGGTATTTGGCCTGGCTGACGTTCGGCTAGGATTCAGGCGGAACCATCCCCCGGTCCGGCGCATCTTAAAGTCACGAAACATCTGGAGACATTCAATGGCAAGTTCCAACGTTATCGCTCTTTCGAGCAGCAATTTTGACCAGGAAGTCAGCAAGGCGACGACGCCCGTGCTGGTCGATTTCTGGGCCGAATGGTGCGGGCCCTGTAAAATGATCGCGCCCCTGCTCGACGAGATTGCCGATGAAAAAGTCGGCAAGATCAAGGTCGGCAAGGTGAACGTGGATGAGAATCAGGAACTGGCGACGAAGTTTGGGATTCGCGCGATCCCGACGTTGCTGTTGTTCAAAGGCGGCCAGATCAAGGAACAGATGGTCGGCATGTGCGGCAAGAAGGACCTCGAGAAGAAGATTGCCCCGCACCTGGCCTGAGCTTCAGTCCAGCGCTTTTTTCTGGATGGCGAGCAGCTTCTTGATGCCGCCCTTGGCGAAGGTGAGCATGCGGTTGAATTCCTTTTGCGAGAACGGCGCGCCCTCGCCCGTTCCCTGCACTTCCACGAGGTGGCCGGTGTCGGTCATCACCACATTCATATCCACAGCGGCTTTCGCGTCCTCCTCATAACAGAGATCGAGCAGCACGTTGCCTTCGAGCAATCCGACGCTGACTGCCGCGACCGCCGAGGTGATGGGACTCTCTTTCAAGACGCCTTCCTTTTGCAGCTTTCGCAGCGCCAGCGTCACCGCAACGTACGCGCCCGTGATCGCCGCCGTGCGCGTGCCGCCGTCGGCCTGTAACACGTCGCAGTCGATCCAGATGGTCCGTTCGCCGAGCTTGTCCATGTCCGTCACCGCCCGCAACGCGCGTCCAATCAACCGTTGGATCTCCTGCGAGCGACCGTCAAGGCGTCCGCGGGTGATGTCGCGTGGTTTGCGTGGCGCGGTGGAATACGGAAGCATCGAATACTCGCCGGTGATCCAACCGCCGGTCACGCCCTGGTCACGCATCCAGCGCGGCACGCCTTCTTCAATGGAGGCGGCGCAAAGCACGCGCGTTTGTCCCGCTTCAATGAGCACCGACCCGGCGGGAGGACTGACATAGTGGGGGTGCAGTTTGACAGGGCGAAGTTCGTTGGGTTTGCGACCGTCGATCCGCTTCATGGCGGGCTACAATGGGCGGAGCGAAAAGGCGAGGCAAGCATTTTCTAATGCGTACCGCCGCTGGAATCGGCCGATGGGTGTGTCATGTTTTCGGCTTGTGTTTCGGGGGCGATTTTGTTCTGCTTCGCGAAGTGCCTCGCGCGTGCGATTTTGGGCGCGGGCGGAAGTGAAGCGAGTCGTTGCAGGAGGGCGGTTGATATGCGCCGCCCGCCCAGCACCAGAGAGACGTGCGTGGGATTTCTTTCGACGTACTTCGCTGCGCGACGATGCGACCAGCCGGTCTCCAACAGATGTTGACGTGCTTGCCTGAGCAGTTGTCGATACTGCTTGCGCGAAATCATTGCGCAAATTGTAAGCATACTTGCATTCAATGTCAACCACAAAGTGCAATTATGCACATAATCCTATGAGCGCCTTTGGTGATAACCTGCGGGCCCTCATCAAGAAGGGCGGCTGGCGTAATCAATCCGATGCGGCCAAGTTCCTCGGATTACACCAAACACTGCTCGGCCGCTACTTTCGTGGCGACTCAGAGCCGCTGGTGACTAAAGCTGCGGATATTGCCAAGAAACTGGATGTCTCCCTGGATGAATTGACGGGCCTCAAGCATGGCCAAGCCGGGACCGGTGGTTCCATGCTCGTTCGGGAAGAGCGGGCGCGATACGCAGCGGAACAGCCTGCACGAAAGGCCATGGAGCGATTGCGGGACCGCTGGCGCAAGCGACCGGAAGATCGCGAATCCATTGAACACCTCGTCGCACTAGTGTTTCCTGATGATGCAGCCGCCGTAATTGCCTGGCTCAAGCAATCTTAGGACTTTTCTATCCCCGTCACTTGGCCTTTCCAATACCGGCCTTATCTAAAAAGGCTATTGTATTTGACTGAACGGTCAAGTGACGGTAGGGTCAAAGTGAATGTTGGGCGCAGGATGAAGACAGAACACGATACAAGACAACGGTTGTTGGACACCGCCATCGATCTCATTTGGGAGCAGAGCTATGGCGCGGTCAGTGTGGACGATATTTGCGAGCGCGCTGGCGCACAAAAAGGGAGTTTCTACCATTTCTTTCCCTCGAAGTCCGACCTCGCCGTTGCCGCGACGGAGGAGAATTGGGAACGAAGGCGAGTCGACCTGGACCGCATCTTCTCGCCACTGACGGCGCCGCTCGATCGTTTGGCGCAATACTGTGATTCCGTTTATGAACGGCAGCGCCAGAAGATGCAGGAATTCGGCAGAGTGTGCGGTTGTCCGTTCACTTCGCTCGGCTGCGAACTGAGTACACAAAACGAAACCATCCGCCAAAAGACGCAGCAAATTGTGGAGCGGTACTGCAAGTATTTTGCGGCGGCGATCCGTGACGCCGTTGGCGAGGGCATGGTTGCGGAACAGGATTGCGACGCCAAGGCGCGCGATCTATACGGCTGCGTTATCGGCGTGCTCTTGCAGGCAAAAATCGAGAACAATCTCGAGATCATCCGGCATTTGAAGCCGACCATGATTCGTTTGATTGGGGCGCCCGAACACAAACTAGCCGGCGAACCGGCCCTTCAAGTACAGAACCCAAACTAAAGAGTCAAGCACCGC
>CAZAQZ010000086.1:3875-9530 GCA_964487175.1 uncultured Verrucomicrobiota bacterium
CGACTAGCTCTTCGAAGACCGTACACGTTTGTCGTGGCGTCACTGCTGCTATTGCTGCTCACACCCTTCATACTGCTCAACACGCCCACGGACATTTTCCCGGCCATCAACATCCCCGTGGTCAGCATCATCTGGAATTACACCGGCCTGAACGCGGTGGAGATGGAAAACCGCATTGTCTACAATGAAGAGCGCGCGCTGACCACCACGGTCAACAACATCCAGCACATCGAATCCAGTTCCTACAACGGCATCGGCATCATCAAGGTGTACTTCCGGACGGGGACCTCGGTGGACGCGGGCGTGGCGCAGGTTACCGCAGTTTCGCAGACGGTATTGCGCGCGCTCCCGCCCGGGACGACACCGCCGCTCGTTATCCAATACAACGCCTCCACGGTCCCGATCCTGCAATACGGCGTCAGCAGTACGACGCTCTCCGAGCAGGAAGTGTTTGACGCCGCCGTCAACCAGATCCGTGTCGGCCTGATCACGGTGCAGGGCGCGGCCATCCCCTGGCCGTATGGCGGCAAGCAGCGGCTCGTCTCGGTGGACCTCAACCTGAATGCATTGCAGGCGCAGAACCTTGCGCCGGAGGACGTCGTCAATGCCGTCAATGCCCAGAATTTCGTCCTACCCAGCGGCACGGCCAAGATCGGCCCGATGGAATACGACATCGACCTCAACACCAGCCCGCGGACGCTCGATCGGCTGAACGATTTGCCGATCAAGACCGTCAACGGGGCGGTGATCCGCATACGCGACGTGGCCCAGGTGCGCGACGGTTATCTGCCCCAGCAAAATATTGTCCGCCAGGATGGCAAGCGCAGCGTGTTGATCAGCATCCTCAAAACGGGCACAGCCTCGACACTGAGCGTCGCCAACGGCATCAAGCAGGCGTTGGCCGCCACGATGAAGACAGTCTCCGACAAACTGATCGTGAAACAGTTTATCGACCAATCGATCTTCGTGCGCGCCGCCATTTCCGGCGTGGTGCGCGAGGGCGTGATTGCAGCGTGCCTGACGGCGATCATGATTTTGCTGTTCCTCGGTTCGTGGCGCGGCACAATCATCATCGCCTTGTCGATCCCGCTATCGATCCTGGTGTCACTGGCCGTCCTCAGCGCGCTGGGGGAGACCATTAACCTGATGACGCTCGGCGGCCTGGCGCTGGCCGTCGGCATTCTGGTGGACGATGCGACCGTCGAACTGGAGAACGTCCACCGTCAAATGGCGCTGGGCAAACCGGTCGTCGAGGCGATCCTGGCCGGCGCACAGGAAATCGCGCTGCCGGCGTTCGTTTCCACCCTGTGCATTTGCATCGTGTTCGTCCCGATGTTCTTCCTGGCTGGCGTGGCTCGTTATTTGTTCGTGCCGCTGGCCGAAGCGGTCGTGTTCGCCATGCTGGCCAGTTACGCGCTGTCACGCACGCTGGTGCCGACGTTGGTGATGTGGTTCTACCGCCACCATGTGTACCACGGTCATGTATCCGACCCTGAAAAAGCGCCGCCGTTGGTGCGCCCGTTTGTCCGGCTGCAGGACCGTTTCGAGAACGCCTTTGACCGGATGCGTGAGAACTATCGTGCCCTGCTTGGCACCGTGTTCGAGCACCGCATCCTGTTCGGGTCGTTGTTCATGGGTTTTTGCTTCGCCTCGTGTTTGCTCATCCCGTTCCTCGGACAGGACTTCTTCCCCTCGGTGGATGCCGGGACATTCCGCTTGCATGTGCGCCTGCGCAGTGGGACGCGCATCGAGGAAACCGCCAAGTTCATCGACCAAGTCGAAGTCGCCATTCGCCGCGAGATCCCCGCCGAGGACCTTCATGGCATTCTGGACAACATCGGCCTGCCCAACTCAGGCATCAACCTCAGTTACAGCGACAGCGGCGTGTTTGGGGCGTCGGATGCCGACATCCTGGTCTCCCTCAACGAAGGCCACCGGCCCACGCCTGGTTACGTCCGGCGCTTGCGGCTGGTCCTGAACCACGAATTCCCCAGCACGACTTTTTATTTTCTGCCCGCCGATATCGTCAGCCAGACGATCAACTTTGGCCTGCCCGCACCGTTCGACATCCAGGTTGTCGGTCGCGATCAGGTGAAGAACCGCGCGATTGCCGCCGGTCTGGCCAGCCGGATCCGCCAGATTCCCGGCGCGGTGGACGTGCGCGTCCAGCAGCCCGCCGACCGGCCGAAACTGGAGTTCGCCATCGACCGCACCAAGGCTTCTCAGATGGGATTGTCGGAGAGTGACATTGCCAACTCGGTATTGCTCAACCTCAGCGGCAGCAGCCAGGTGTCGCCCTCGTATTGGGTCAATTACGGGCTCGGCATTCAATATCTGTTGAACATCCGGGCGCCGGAATACCGGATGGATTCGCTGGACGCGCTCAACTCGATGCCCGTCAGCGCCAGCCAGCCCGGCGCGGGCAATGGCCAGGTGCTGGCAAACGTCGCCTCGTTCGAGCGCGCCAACGGCCCGGCCGTCGTCTCGCACTACGATGTGATGCCTGTCATTGACGTGTTCGGTGGCGTCAGCGGCCGTGACCTGGGCGGAGTACTCCATGACATCGAACCGATCATCGCGCAGACGAAAAAAGACCTGCCCCGCGGCAGTTCGATCCTGATTCGGGGACAAGCGGAAACAATGCACTCCAGTTTTATCGGGCTGTCTGTCGGCCTGGTGATGGCCATTGCGCTCATTTACCTGCTGCTGGTCGTGAACTTCCAAAGCTGGCTTGACCCGTTCATCATCATCACCGCGCTGCCGGGGGCCCTCGCGGGTGTAATCTGGGGGTTGCATCTCACGGGCACCACTGCCAGCGTCCCGGCGTTGATGGGCGCGATCATGAGTCTCGGTGTCGCCACGGCCAACTCCGTGCTGGTGGTTACCTTTGCGCGCAACCATCTGCACGAGGGAATGGATCCGTTGCATGCGGCCTGGGAAGCCGGCGTCGGCCGCTTGCGTCCGGTGCTGATGACGGCGATGGCCATGATCATCGGCATGTTCCCCATGGCGCTCGGCCTCGGCGAAGGCGGCGAGCAGAACGCGCCTCTGGGCCGCGCGGTCATCGGCGGTCTGGTGTTCGCCACCGTTGCCACGCTGTTTTTTGTACCGGTCGTATTCAGCTTGTTGCGCCGTCATGAGACAGCCCCCAACATGGCGGGCCTTGAAACGGCGCAGTCACCCGGCATTCTTCCAAACCCTGTCCATCCATGAGGAACTGTTGTTATGAATACATTGGAACATAATCAAACCCAACCCGCACAACCCCCGGCACAATCGCCGCCTCCGGCGCCGCCCGCCAACACAACGAGGCCGTCTCCGGTCAGGCTGTCGCGCATCGCCCTCGTGGTCGGCGTGCTGATCGTGGTCGGGTTTCTCGCCGGGTTCATCCCGCGCTGGCATCAACGCGGTGCGTTGCGCGCCGAAACTGTTGAACTCGCGACGCCCACGGTCTCGGTCGTGTCGCCCATCGCCAGCCAGGCCACCGCCGGTTTGCTGCTGCCCGCCGAAGTCAGGCCCTTGCTGGAGGCACCTATCTTTTCACGCGCCAACGGTTACCTGAAGCGCTGGCTTGTCGATATTGGCGCGCACGTCGAGGCCGGCCAGTTGCTTGCCGAGATCGACACACCCGAACTGGACCAGCAACTCGAGCAGGGCCGTGCCCAACTCGCGGAATCCGAAGCCGCGCTGGCGCTGGCCAAGACCACCGCCGAACGCTGGGCCGACTTGTTGAAGACAGCCAGCGTCAGCGAACAGGAGAACGCGGAGAAACAAGCGGACTTCAAGCTCAAGTCCGCGACGGTCGAAGCGCAGCGGGCCAACGTACATCGGCTGGAGCAACTCCAGGCATTTGAGCGCGTCACGGCGCCGTTTGCCGGCACGATCACGGCGCGCGACACGGACGTCGGCGACCTCATCATGGCCGGTGGCGGCAAGGAGTTGTTCCACCTGGCGCAGACGCAGACGCTGCGTGTCTATGTGCGCGTACCCCAAGCCGCCTCCCGCGGCATCAGTTCCGGCCAAGCCGCGGAATTGCTGATTCCCGAGATTCCCGGGACAAAGTTTCCGGCGACGGTGACGAGCACCTCGGGGGCAATGACGACGGATTCACGGACGTTGCTGGTGGAACTGCAAGTGGACAATTCGCAGGGCGAAATCCTGCCGGGCAGCTATGGCCAGGTGCGTTTCGTCGACCCGAGAATCAGTACGGTGCTGGCGTTGCCCTCCAACGCGTTGTTGTTCCGCGCCGAAGGCTTGCAAGTCGGCATCGTGGGACCCGACAACAAGGTGGAGTTGCACAGCGTGCAGATCGGTCGTGATTTTGGACAAACCGTCGAGGTGCTCTCAGGCGTTGGCTCGAAGGACCGCGTGATCGTCAACCCGAGCGATTCGTTGGTCAGTGGCACGACCGTGCGCATTTTGGAGCCGGCCTCCGCCGCTCCGACACAAACCGCAAAAGCCCAATGAGGCAGGCGCGACATCCATCCCGAGTGTTCTTGGGCGTCGCGCTGCTGGCCGCTGCGGGCGCCCTGGCGCTGCTGGCCGGCTGCGCGGTCGGCCCGGATTACAAGCGTCCCGAAGCGACGGCCACGATGCCCGCCGCGTACGCTGGCGAAACCAATCAATGGAAAGTCGCCGAGCCACGGGCTCATCTGCCAAAGGGCAATTGGTGGGAGATGTTCGGCGATGAAACCCTCGACCGGCTCGAAACCGAAGCGACAATCGCCAACCAGGACCTCAAAGCCGCCGTGGCGCGGTTTGACGAGGCCCGTGCGGCCGCGGACATCGCGCGGTCCGGGTTATTTCCTCAGATCGGTATTTCCCCCTCGGCCACGCTCAAGCGCAATTCGGCGAACCAGCCGTTGGAGGGCAAGCCAGGCGGGCCGAGCAATACGACGACATTTGCCGACCTGATTGCGCCGCTGGACCTCAGCTACGAGGTGGACCTATGGGGACGCGTGCGGCGCAGCGTCGAATCCGCCCGCGCCCAGCAACAGGCCAATGCCGACGATTTGGAAACGATGAAGTTATCCATCCAGACCGAGGTGGCGACGGATTATTTCACCTTGCGGGCGCTGGATTCCGAAAAGGAGTTGCTCGTTTCCAACATCACCGCTTTCACCAGGTCCCTCCAACTGACCCAGAACCGCCGCGCGGGCGGGGTCGCTTCCGATCTGGACGTGGCACAAGCCGAGACAGTGCTGAGGACGACGCAGGCGGAACTGCCCGCCACTTTGCTGCAGCGCGCGCAATTCGAGCATGCGCTGGCCGTGTTGATCGGTCAACCTGCCTCCGCATTCGACGTGGCTGAACAACCGCTGACGATTGCGGCGCCACTGGTCCCGCCCGGATTGCCCTCGGAGTTGCTCGAACGCCGGCCCGACATTGCCGCGGCGGAACGTCGCATGGCCGCCGCCAACGCAAACATCGGCGTGGCCAAGGCGGCTTTTTTTCCGACCATTCAGTTGAACGGGCTGGCTGGTTTCGAAAGCCTTCATCCCGGTTCATTGTTCGAGTGGCAAAGCCGGTTCTGGTCGATCGGTCCCTCGTTGACGATGCCGCTGTTCGATGCGGGGCAAAACAATGCCAACCTCCGATTGGCACGGGCGACGTACGACGAAACGGTGGCCAACTACCGTCAAATTGTGCTGCGTG
>CAZAQZ010000087.1:0-7713 GCA_964487175.1 uncultured Verrucomicrobiota bacterium
TGCCGGCAACCCGATCCACCGCGAAGATTCGGCGAACTTGCGGTAATTGGCTGCCCCATCTCCGTGGCAGCCGGCAATAACGTCATCACCACCTTCAACGACATCAAGCAACCGCTGTTCTCCAGCCAGAACCTGACGACGAGCATCGTGATCTGGGATGGCCAGACCGTCGTACTCGGCGGATTGATTACGGAAAACGTCCAGAAGCTCGATGACAAAGTGCCGTTTTTGGGCGATATCCCGATGATTGGACGGCTGTTCCGCAGTAAGACCACGGTGCGTGAAAAAAACAACCTGTTGATCTTTGTGACGGCGCGACTGATCGATCCTGCCGGCAACCCGATCCACCGCGAAGATTCGGCGAACTTGCGGTAATTGGCTGCCTCAACTTGACAACCCAGCTCGATGCTTTTGTCGCGGGCTGGGTTGTTTTATTTCAGGCCGCGTGCTAGCCTGCTCCCATTATGGCGCGCAAAGTTCTGCTGGTTGATGCTTACGCGACTATTTATCGCGCTTTCTTCGCCATCCGCTCATTGACTGATGCGCAAGGCAAGCCTGCGAACGCCATTTTCGGATTTACCAAGATGGTGCGAAAACTTCTGGCAGACCACGTCCCCAGCCACTGCGCAGTCGCCTTCGATCTGGGCGCTCCACACCACCGGCTGGCTGTCTTGCCCAGCTACAAGGAGCAACGTCCCCCTACTCCTCCCGATCTGGAAGCCCAGCTTCCTGCTATTCGCGATGTCCTCTCCGCAATGCGCCTTGCTGTCGTGGAAATTGACGGCGAGGAAGCCGATGACATCATCGCCACGCTGGCCCTCCGCGCCTCAGCCGCCGGCGCAGATGTCCTGATTGCCAGTCAGGACAAGGATTTTATGCAAATCGTCGGCCCCCACATCCGATTGCTGCGTCCCAATGGCCAGGAGACGGCTATTGTGGACGCTGCCGGTGTCCATGCCCGCTACGGGGTCGAACCACACCAGATTCTCGACCTGCTCTGCCTGATTGGCGATTCGGTTGACAATATTCCCGGGGTCCCAGGCGTAGGAGAGAAAACCGCAGCCGAACTGCTGCGCCGGCACACAACACTCGACAATCTCCTGGTTCATGCCGCCGAGATCGAAAGGCCGAAACTGCGCGACGCCATTCTTGTGTCCACGGACCGGCTCCGTAGCAATCGCCAGTTGATTGCGCTACGCTCCAACCTTGCATTACCGGTGACGCTGGATGATTTACAGGTGCAGCCCGCTGATTACAATAAACTCACAGAGTTGTTCACGCGATTCGGATTCAAGTCCATCGTCGCCGATTTACAAAAAGAAGCGAATCGAACAGGAGACTTGTTCGCCTGTCAGTGAGACGCGCGACTCTTGCCGCCGGACTTTATTGGCTCCCGCCGCCGCCGCCACTCAGGTTGCCGATGATGCTGATCAACGGCAGGAACATGGCGATGACAATTGTTCCAACCACAACGGCCAGAAAGACAATCATGATCGGTTCCAGCAATGAAGTCAGCGCGGTGACGGCATTATCCACTTCATCGTCGTATACGTCGGCAATCTTCATTAGCATATCCGGCAACGCGCCGGTTTCCTCGCCGACGTCGACCATGCTAATGACCATCGGCGGAAACACTTTGGAAGCTTCAAGAGGCTGAACAATCCGTTCGCCCTCCTTGACCGCGTCGTGAACCTGGGAAACCGCGGTGGCGATGACGGCATTGCCCGATGTATCACGAACGATATTGAGCGCCTGCAGGATCGGCACGCCACTGGCGATCAGCGTGCCGAGCGTGCGCGTAAACCGCGCGATGGCCACTTTGCTCTGCAGTTGACCGAACACGGGCGCATGGAGCTTCAGCTTGTCGATGACATAGCGTCCCTTTGGATTCTTGCCGATCAACTTGATGGCGATCACCAGACCCACAATGGCGCCCACCACCACGGGGGCCCTGTGTTGGATCATCTGGCTCGTGTCCAGCACGAACTGCGTCAGGCCCGGCAACGATTTGCCCTCCAACATGTCTGTGAAGATCTGTTGGAACTTCGGGACAATGACGGTCATCAGGAAGATCAGGATTCCCACAGCCACGCACATGATGACGACAGGGTAGACCATCGCCGACACGACCTTGTTCTTGATCTTCTGCGCCTTTTCCTGAAACTCAGCCAAACGACCGAGCGTGACGTCCAGCACGCCTCCCGCCTCACCTGCGCGAACCATGTTGACGTAGAGCTTGTTGAACACCTTGGGGTGTTGGGCAAGTGCTTCGCTGAACGTGCTGCCGGCTTCGACGCCCTCGGCGAGCTGCCCGAGGGTCCGCTTCAACACCGGGTTTTTCTCCTGCTTCCTCAAAACTTCCAGCCCCCGCAGCAGCGGCAGGCCGGCGTCAATGAGCGTGGCCAGTTGTCGTGTAAACGCCGTGAGTACTTTGGTTTTTACCCTGCCGGTATCCGGCAGCTTGATGTTAAGCGAACTGAGGCTCCTTCCCTTTGGCTTCGCCGCCCCGGCCGCCGTCTTGGGTGCGGAAGGGCCGCCCCGTTTGTCCTTGTCCGCCTCGATGACATTGGTGGGAAAATATCCCATCTCCCGAATGCGGCTCGCCGCACTGGTCCGGTTGTCGCTTTCCAGGACACCGGTGATTTCCTTGCCCTTGGTATCCACCGCCACATAATTGTATTTTGGCATGCTGCCCTCCTCCGCGGCTTCGTGGCCGCAGCAAGACTAGGTGTATTTCAATACTTCTTCAACCGTGGTTACCCCATCCAGGATGCTTCGGATCCCATCTTCCCGCAGCGTCCTCATTCCCAACTCAAGGGCCTTGGCCCGAATGACTCCTGACGGCGCGCGCATATTGATCAATTCGCGGATCGGCTCCGAGACCTGCAACAACTCGAACAACCCTTTCCGTCCCTTGTACCCTGTTTCATTGCACTCCAAACAGCCCTTCCCGTAATAGAATGGCCGACCCTGCACATCTGCCTTCGTCAGCGCCATCTCGGATAATACTGAATCCGTCGGCTCATACGCAATCCGGCACTTCTTGCAAATCGTTCGCACCAGCCGCTGGGCCAGGACTGCCTCCAGCGTCGATGTAATCAGAAATGGCTCCACGCCCATATCAATCATGCGCGTCACCGCCCCCGGCGCGTCATTGGTGTGCAGTGTGGTGAATACCAGATGGCCCGTCAGCGACGCCTGAATGCCAATTTGCGCCGTTTCCAAATCACGCATTTCACCAACCATGATTACATCCGGGTCCTGCCGCAGAAACGAACGCAGCGCCCGAGCGAACGTCATCCCAATGGCCTCGTTGACCGGCACCTGCATGATCCCTTCAATGTCGTACTCGACGGGATCCTCTGCCGTGAGCAATTTCAGGTCAACGGTGTTGATCCGTTTCAGGCAGGAGTACAGCGTGGTCGTCTTGCCTGATCCCGTGGGCCCCGTCACAATGAAAATGCCATTGGGAATCTTGACGATCTCCTGAACCTTCTCGTAGATATCCGCCGGCATTCCCAGGCTTTCGATTTCGAGATTCACCACCGTGCGATCCAGCACGCGCAACACCACTGATTCGCCAAACTGCGTCGGCAACGTCGAGACGCGCAGGTCCACCTGCCGGCCCGCCAGGTTGATCTGAATACGTCCGTCCTGCGGCAACCGTCGCTCGGCAATGTTGAGATTGGACATGACTTTGATGCGGGAGATGACCGGCAGCGCGAGGTGCTTCGGCGGGGGCGCCATTTCGTAAAGCGCGCCGTCCACACGATAGCGCACCTTGAATTCGTCCTCGAACGGTTCGAAATGAATGTCGCTGGCGCGGTCTTGAATCGCCTGAAAGAGAATCAGGTTCACGAACCGTACGATCGGCGCCTGGCTCGCCAGTTCCTCCAGCGCAGCCGTCCCGCCGCCTCCCTTGGCCACTGTTTCGACAATGTCAGAGGTGGCCAGCTGCGTTTCCATCTCCTGCAGGACGTCCTTTAGCGAGCCGCTTTCCTCACTGTAGAACTTGGCGATGGCCTCTTCGATCTGTTTTCGAGGCGCCACTGCAAGCTGGACATCCTTGCCGAGAACGAATGACAATTCCTCGACAAGTTGCGGGTTGTACGGATCGAGTACAGCCACGGTGATGGTGTTCCCTATGAGGGCAACCGGCACGGCACCGTACATGCGGGCCACACTCCCGGGCATCGAACGCAACATGGCCTGATCCAAATCCATGTCCTCGATGTTGACCAATTCGAGATTCAAGTGCTCGGCTACCGCCTGCAGCAATTGCTCTTCGCCGACCAGGCCGAAATCCACAATGACTTGCGACAGCGGCTTGCCCGTGCGCTCATGCTCTTCCTGGATCTCAGCCAGTTGATCGGGGCTGATCAGATCGCGCTCGCGAATCAGCTCGGTCAATATGGCAGCTTCGCCCTCGTACATGCTCTATTTCCTCCTGCCCGTCTGCTCACCTTCCATCTTTGTCAGGATCGACTGCGGATCCTGCGCCTTGGTGATCAGATCGCCGTACGAAATCAGCCCGCGCTCATACAAACTCATGAGATTTGAGTCCAACGTCACCATGCCGAACTTGGCCCCTGTTTGAATGTCCGAGGTGATGCGGAACGTCTTGTTGTCGCGAATCAGTGCCTGAATCGAAGGGGTGGAAATCATGATCTCAAAACAGGCGACGCGGCCTTTGGCATCCTGGCGCACCAACAGCAACTGCGAAATCACGGCGAGGATGGACGAAGCCAGTTGCGTGCGAATCTGTTCCTGTTGGTCCGTGGGAAATGCGTCCACAATGCGGTCCACCGTGCGCGCTGCTCCGGTCGTATGCAGTGTGGCAAACACCAGGTGGCCTGTTTCCGCCGCCGTGATGGCCGCTTCCATCGTTTCCAGATCACGCATTTCTCCCACCAGCATGCAGTCGGGATCCTGCCGCAGTCCACGGCGCAGCGCTTCGGCGAAATCCGGCACGTCCACGCCAATCTCGCGCTGCGTGACGATGCTCTTCTTGTGCGGATGATAATACTCAATCGGGTCTTCGATGGTGATGATATGGCAATCCCGTTCGATGTTGACGACGTCGATCATGGAAGCCAGCGTTGTGGTCTTGCCCGATCCCGTCGGTCCCGTGACCAAAATCAGGCCGCGGGGACGGAACAACAAATCCTTGATCGAGGGCGGCAAACCGATTTGCTCCAGCGACATCAGTTTGTTTGGAATCTGCCGCAGCACCAGGCCGTGGTTGCCTTTTTCCTTGAACACACTCACCCGGAAACGCGCCATGTCCCCGTAGGCGAAGCCAAAATCCGTGCCGCCCTGCTCACGCACTTTCTGGATATGGCTTTCCGACGTGATCGCCTTCATCAGGTTCTCCGTGTCCTCCGGAACCAGCGCCGGCAGATCCAGCGGCACCAATGATCCATGCAGGCGAATGATCGGCGGCACGCCCACGCGGATGTGCAGGTCCGATGCTCCTTCGTCCACCACTACTTGCAATAGATCATCCATTTGAATCGCCATAAATATTCGTTTCCCTTCAGCTCAACTGAATGTTCCAGCTCGTTTTAATTCTCATCACCTTGCGTAATCGAAATGACCTCTTCGGGCGTCGAAATTCCCGCCAGGATCTTGCGCACCCCATCTTCGCGCAGTGAACGCATCCCCAGTTCGCGCGCGCGATTGCGAAGCACGTTCGACGGCACGCGTTCGTAGATCAGGCCGCGAAGCTCCTCGTCGATCGAGAAAATTTCGTAAATGCCCGTGCGCCCGCGATACCCGGTCTTGGAACAATCCCCACAGCCGCGCCCTTTAAAAATCGTCGTCTTCTTCATCTCATCGGCATCCAGCTTCAACACGTCCATCTCATATTGCGTCGGTCTGTAGGGTTCCTTGCATTTCGGGCAGACCCTGCGCACCAGCCGCTGCGCCATGATTGCCCGCACAGCCGACGCCACCAGAAACGGTTTCACACCCATATCGATCATGCGCGTCACCGCCGACGGCGCATCATTCGTGTGAAGGGTCGAAAATACCAGGTGACCGGTCAGCGACGCCTGCACGGCGATATTCGCCGTTTCCAAGTCGCGAATTTCACCAATCATAATGATGTTCGGTGCTTGCCGCAAAATCGAGCGCAACGCCGCCGCGAACGTCAAGTTAATGTCGGCGTTGACCTGTACCTGGTTGATGCCCGCCAGCTGGTATTCGACGGGGTCTTCAACAGTGATGATCTTGCGGTCGGGCTTGTTAATTGTATTGAGGCAGGCATACAGCGTCGTCGTTTTGCCGGAACCGGTCGGACCCGTCACCAGGAACACGCCGTCAGGCGAGCCGATGACCTTGTTCATGACTTCCTGCTGGTCCGAGAAAAACCCCAGATCGCCCAGTCCAAGCAACAGGCTGGTCTTGTCCAAAATACGCATCACGATGCTCTCGCCGTGGTTCGTCGGCAACGCCGACACGCGCAAGTCCAGCGTCCGCCCCATCACGGGGATCTGGATGCGTCCGTCCTGCGGGACGCGCTTCTCGGCGATGCTCATGTTCGACATGATCTTGATACGGCTGAGAATCGATGCCTGCAACCGCTTCGGCGGATTGTCCACCTCGTGCAACACGCCGTCGATGCGGTACCTCACGCGCAACCGCTTTTCCAACGGTTCGATGTGAATATCGCTCGCCCGATTGCGATAGGCTTCCATGATCAGCAGTCCAACCAGCTTGATGATCGGCGCGTCGGTGTCGGTTTCGACGGCCTCGTCGAGCTTCATGTCCGTCGTCTTGCCCGGAAGCCCCAGGTCCACTTCGCCTTCGGTGATTTCCTGCAGCATGTTCTCGACGGTGTCGTCGCCACTGCCGTAATAACGCGTCAACGACGCGTCAATGTCCGGTCGCGACGCGACAATCGGCTCGACGTTCATCTTCAGGATGTACCGGAGGCTGTCCACGGTATCCACGTCCAATGGGTCGCTGATGGCGACCGTCAGCGTGTTGTCGTGCTTGTAAACGGGAACAATCTTGTAGCGGCGGGCAATATGGCGCGGGACCATCGCGACCACCTCATCGGGCACGCGATACTCCGCGAGATTGATCGTGTCCATCCCGAACTGGCTGGCCAGTGACTTGGTCACGTCCATTTGCGTGACTTTTCCAAGCCGGATGAGGGCCTCCAGCAACCCTACGCCACCCAGCTTGGTCATGTCCTTCGCCTTCTGGATGTCGTCGTGGGTTACCAGGCCAACGTCGCGGAGAATCTCGACTACATATTCGTCTTGCGCTGGCATATCCTTCTCGAGACTGCTGATGCTGCTAACCGAACTCTACTGTCTGCCTCCCATCACGTCAAGGCATCTGACGGTCGTAAACAACGATTCACAAACAGGTTGGACTAAACCGTTCAACCCAGTTTCCGCACTAAAATCTCTCCCGCCAACTGCGGGTTCGCCTTCCCCTTGCTGAGTTTCATCACCTGACCCTTGAGGAAATTCAATGCCCCCAGGTTGCCCGCCTTGTAATCGGCCACCGACTTGGGATTCCCGGCAATGGCCTCGTCCGCCAACGCCTCAATCGCCGAAGCGTCGCTGACCTGCACCAACCCTTTTTCCTTGATGATGACCGCCGGGGCTTTGCCGCTGGTAAACATCTCGGCAAAAATATCCTTGCCCATCTTGCCACTGATTTGCTTGCTGTCGATTGCCGCGACCAATTCGGCCAAAT
>CAZAQZ010000087.1:7723-8948 GCA_964487175.1 uncultured Verrucomicrobiota bacterium
AGGCGGCAACGGGCCTCCTCGATATCAAACGGCTCGGCCAAATGCTCGGGCGCAATCGGGCACTGATCGATGCCCACTTTTGCCTCCCCGAGCTTCGCAAGCAATTCCGTCATCACCCAGTTGGAAATCGCTTTCGGGTTCTTCGATTGCGCCGCCGCCTTTTCATAAAACCTGCCAAGCGCTGCGTCCGCCACCAAAACGCCCGCATCATACTCCGGCAACCCGTATTGCTCAACGAACCGCTGCCGCTTCGCCTCGGGCAACTCCGGCAACAGCTTGCGAATATCCGCAATCATCGCATCGTTGACCACCACCGGCATCAGGTCAGGCTCCGGGAAATATCGATAATCGTGCGCATACTCCTTGGTGCGCATCACGCTGGTCGCGCCGCTCGCGTCGTCCCACCGCCGCGTCTCCTGCGCCATCTTCTCGCCCTTTTGCAGCGCCGCCGTTTGACGGGTAATCTCGTAGGCCAGTGCGCGGCGAACACCCGACACCGTGTTCATGTTCTTGATCTCGACCTTCTCACCAAACGCCTTCTGGCCGACCGGTCGCACCGACACATTGCAATCGCAGCGCAATTGCCCCTTCTCCATGTCGCAATCGCTCACGCCGCCGCCGATCAACATCTCCTTCAGCGCGGTCAAATAGGCAAACGCCTCGTCCGGCGTGTTCATGTCGGGTTCGCTGACCACTTCCATCAACGGCATCCCCGCGCGATTGAAATCCACGCCGCTGTTCGTCGCAAAATGGATGTTTTTGGCGACGTCCTCCTCCAAATGCGCGCGGGTGATGCCAACTTTCTTCGTCCTGCCGCCTTCCAGCTTGATCTCGACCGTGCCGCTCTTGCACAACGGCAAATCGTACTGCGAAATCTGGTAATTCTTCGGCATGTCGGGATAGAAATAGTTCTTCCGGTCCCATTTGCTGAACCGCGCGATCTCGCTGCCGAGCATGAACCCGGTCAGGATCGTCTTGCGAATCGCCTCCTCGTTCATCACCGGCAGCACGCCCGGATAACCGAGACACACGGGGCAGACCTGCGTGTTCGGTGGGGCGCCAAACTCCGTGGTACAACCGCAGAACATCTTGCTCTTCGTCTTGAGTTGCACGTGGACTTCGAGTCCGATGACCGCTTCGTATTGCATTACAGCGCCGGCCTATGTTTTTGGTTTTGGGTATTTTTGTTTTATGGGTTGGATATGTGGTTGTTGTCGTTATCTTT
>CAZAQZ010000087.1:8958-9337 GCA_964487175.1 uncultured Verrucomicrobiota bacterium
TCGAGTCCGATGACGGCTTCGTATTCCATTACAAGGCCGGCCTCTGTTTATGCCATTCCGTCGACTGCTCGTAGGCGTAGGCAACGCGCAGGATGTCGTCCTCGCCAAACGCTTTACCCAAAATTTGCAAGCCAATCGGCAGTTTCGGCTGGCTCGTGAAACCGCACGGCATGCTCAACCCGCACACACCGCCCAGATTCACTCCAATGGTAAAAATATCGCTCAGATACATCTGCAACGGGTCATCCGTTTTCTCGCCGAACTTGAATGCCGCCGTCGGCGTTGTGGGCGTGACGATCACATCGCATTTCTTGAATGCCTCGTCAAAATCCTTACGGAGCAGCGTCCGCACTTTCTGGGCGCGCAGATAATAGGCGTC
>CAZAQZ010000088.1:0-9274 GCA_964487175.1 uncultured Verrucomicrobiota bacterium
TTAGTAGACTTTCGATCGGAACGCCAAAACTCACTTTGCCCTGTGACCGGTCCACAACCGCGCCCACGGCCACGATTTCCCCGCCTCGCTGGCGAACGATATCAATCGTCTCCTGCACGCGGCCGCCTTTCGTGATCACGTCTTCCACCACAATAAATTTTTCCCGGGCCGCGACATGAAAACTGCGGCGCAATTCGAGCCGCCCGGCTGCGTTCTTTTCCACGAAAATATGCCGCACATCCAATGCCCGCGCCACTTCGTGGCCGATAAACAATCCGCCCAACGCCGGTGAAATCACCGCCTCCGCACCCGCATCCTCAAACTTCGCTGCCAATTCGCCGCATAGTTTACCGGCGATGCGCGGATGCTGCAACACCAGGGCGCACTGAAAATATTGCCGGCTGTGCAGACCCGACCGAAGCAAAAAATGTCCATCCAATAGCGCGCCCGTGTCGCGGAAAATCTGCAGGACATCTGCGTCCGTCACACTTGCACCACGAGTTTCGCATTCGGCTTGCTGCCTTGTTCGACTTCCTTGCGCTTGGCGTCGTAGCCCTTGCGGCCCATCAGGCCGTAGGTGAAATTCTTGCCCAATTCGACACCCGGCTGGTCGAATGCGTTGATGTCAAAGAGTTCACCCGCGTAGGCTGTTTGCATCTCCAATAGATACAGCAAGGCGCCCACGCTGCGCTCGTCCACTTTCTTCAAGCGGATCGCGCAGTTCGGTTTGCCGCTCTGCGTCAACGCCAACTCGGTCGCGCGCTGCTCGGCGTTGATCAACTCGTTCATCGTGTGGCCGCCGAGATATTTCACCGCTTCGTATTCCTCGAACGCATGCGGAATCGTGACTGTCGTGTGGAAATCCTCGACCGTCAGGAACGTGATCACCTTGTCGAACGGCCCTTCAATATAAAGTTGCATCACGGAATGCTGATCGGTCGTCCCGACCGCCTTCTCGGGCGTCTGGCCCGTGTGGACGATTCTGCCCGAGCGATCGATACTTTTGCCGAGGCTCTCTGCCCACAGTTGGCGAAACCAATCCGCCACGTCGCGCAACGCGTGCGAGTACGGCATCATGATCTGGATGTTCTTGCCCTTCGCCTTGTCCATCAAGTAATGCAGCGCTGCGCCCGTCAACGCCGGGTTCTCCCAAATCTTCTTCGATTTCTTACAAATTTCGTCCATCTCAGCCGCACCTTTGAGCAACGCGTGGATGTCGATGCCCGTCACCGCCGCGCTGAGCAGTCCGACCGCGCTTAACACCGAGAACCGTCCGCCCACGTCGGGTGGAATCGGCAGCGATTTGTAACCGAATTTCTTCACGATCTCGCGCAACTCGCCCTTTTCAGGGTCGGTGGTGATCACAATGTGTTCGACGGCGCGATCGTTGCCGAGCTTCTTGATCAATGCCTCGCGAAACACCAGAAACTCGCTCATCGTCTCCGCCGTGCCGCCCGATTTGGTGACCACATTGAACACCGTGTCCTCGAGGTCCACTGCGTCGAGCAACCCATTGATACGGTCGGGATCGACGTTGTCGGGCACGAACAACCGCGGCCCGCGCCGTGGCGGACGGATCAAATGATTGTACTCGGGATGATTCAGCGCGCTGTGCAGCGCGATATTGCCCAGGGCCGAACCGCCAATGCCGACGACGACGAAATTGTCGGCGCGCTCCTGGATTTCGCTTGCCAAGACGGCGATTTCGTCGGCGAGCTTGGTGTTATAGGGCAGTTTCCGAAACCCGAGGGGAGCCTTCTCGATGGCATTGGCTGCCGCTTCGAGCTTGGGCGTGAGCATCTTGAGTTCAGCCTCGCCGATGCCGTGGTCGCCCACGCGCTCGGCCATCAGATTATTGAAATCGTAACGGATATTCAGCATGATCGCCTCCCTCCGAAGGCCAGCCTTTATCGCAGATTCCGGAGCCACCGACAACAAATTAGTAGCTGAGGCGTCGATCCGCAAGGGGAGGGAAAGAACAGCCTATTGCAGACCCAGCCAGTGACTACTTCACCACGACAGGATCACCAATCTTGAGGCTGAAGGACTGGGCGGCGTGGCCGCTGTTGAGGGCGATTTCAAGAAAACCAGTCGAGCCGATGAGCGCCAGCGGCTGGCCGGGAGGAGCTTGCTGGTAGAACTCCTTGATGTCGCACTCGACTTTGGCCGGCACGCGCACGCCGGTTGCGCCCCGAGGCAACGCGGTGATGTTTGTGACCGCGTTGCCGAAATGATCGATCCAAACAATCTCGCCACGCACCGCGCCACCAACCTCCGCCGGCTCCGTCCACACGAGCTCCCCATATCCCCTGATCTTCGGACCGAGCGACTCGAGCAGGAGGCCTTTCGCCAAATGGCCCGCCACGGGGGCAAAGATGTCGCGGCCCTGAAACGTGTTGCTCACAGGTTTGCGAAAGTACGCGTCGCGTTCCACACTGCGGATATCCAGGATCGGTTCATTCGCCAGCGCGAACGACAGCACGCCGTTGTCGGGAGCGACGAACACGTAATCGGCCGTGCGCACCGCGATCACCCCGCGTTCGCTGCCCACGCCCGGATCGACGACAACGATATGAATGGTGAACCTCGGGAAACACTTGGCGCCGGCGGCCAGCGCAAACGCGCCGGCACGGACGTCACCCGCTGGAACCTCATGGGTGAGATCGACGATCGTCGCGGTCGGCTCAATCGCAAGGATCACGCCTTTCATGCTGCCGACAAACCAGTCGGACGTGCCGAAATCGGTGGTGAGTGAGATAATGGCCATGAGAACAGGCTATCGGCCTGGCACGCGCCAAGCCCTCCTCATCCGTTTGACTGTGATCGTATCCGATCTCATCGGACCACGGCGTACAGGATCCACAATGCGAAGAAGGACAGTCCAAGCCACATGAAAAAGCGGTTGCGGGTCTGGCGTTGGACGTGTTTAAGCGGTTTGTAGGTCTTGATGCTACCGGCGCTCAGATAATGCGCGAGTTTCTCCTCCGGCTTGGTGGAACAGTCAATCTGGCCCGTCGCCTTCTCCGCCGTAACGGCTGTACCCCCGAACAAATCCTGTTCCGTCTTCGGCGAAAATGCGATGGGCTCGGCCTCCAGTTCCTTGAGAGGTTCAGCGGAGACGTCAAACAAGTCCTTCTTCGTCCGGTACGAGGGCGAGACAGGTTTCTTGGGCGGCGGCCGCAGCATGTCCTTGACGAACCGGGTCACCTTTTCCGCCGGCGAAGAGGGTTCGTGCGTGGATGCGTCGGGGCGTGAAGACGGTGAGTGCGTGCCGCAGAAACCGCCCGACGACAGCTGTCGCATCTGCTTCTGGAGCGTCGCGATCTGTTTTTCCAAATCCTCGACCGCGCGGTCGACGGGACTCGAACGTTTCCGCCAGAATGCCATGGGCCGCCTCCGATTCTATGTTCAGTGCTTGACTGCCAACAGGATGATCAACCAGATCGTCCCGGCGACGATCAATGGAGCCGATGCCGCGGCGCCGATCATCGCGTAGCGGACCATTTCGTTCCAGTCGAACGTCTTGGTCTGTTCAGCAGTGGTGATGTCAGGCTGCTGGCCGGCGGCAGGATTGAGGCAATCCAGTTTTGTGCGGGCCCGATTGAATTCGAGCCGCGAGTTTTCAATGACACCGAGCGCGGCGCTTAGTTCGGCGCGGAGCTCGGACGCGGCCCAATCCTGGTCGTTGATGGCCTGGAGCTGGTCCAGATACTCCTGAAACGCATCGCGCGTGGTGGTGCACACCTCGGCCAGCCGCTGCGACTGGATTTGTTCGCGTTCGAGGGTGACAAGGCCGCGGGACAGATGATCGATCATCTCCGTCTTGCCGCGGACGTACTCTTCCTGTTTGCGGCGCAACTCCTCGATGTCACTCTTCTGGCGTTCCAAGTCGTCCTGCTGCCGGCGCAACGTGAGCAACTGCTCGCGCGCCTGTTCGAGTTTCCACTCGAGTTCCTCTTTGTGAGGCGGCGGTTCGACGACGGAAAGCCCGAGGCCGTGGGCCGATTCGGGCACAATGGTAGCGGTATTACTTCCCCCCTGCTTCATAGTAAGAACCTCCTTGTTCTTGAAGCGCATGGTAGCAGATTGCCGCAAAATGTAAAGGGATTTGGGGCTGACACGCCTGGAACGACGGAATTTCCAGCGCGCGGGAGCGATTCGCGCAGCCCGCGGGCCCGACAATTTGTCAGCCAAATTGACCGTCCGTTCATCGAAAACGAAATTTTTAACTTACATTAGCTTACATTAGGTTACATTAGCTTCCCGGCGCCCGGACTGACCGGCCAACCCGGCAATTGTTTCCGCCCGCCCTGTCCCCCGCCAATTTCTCTCCAGAAAAAAATCATGGTCTGATTGGGTGCGATTAGCCACGATTTGCCTGTCGAAATCGCGCCTCTGACCATCCGTGCCGCGACGGACGTGTCCGCCACATGGTAGGGCAGACCGCCCGCGCGCCGGCGTTTCCGGAATTCCGCCAGCCGCCCCGCCGTCGTGCCAGGGCCCATCCACTCCCACTCCTATGCACAATACATTCATTAACGTCGTCCCAAGTATGCATTCCACATACCATCTTGTCAACATGAATGTGATTGCGGGACGAGGCGAAATGAAGCCGATGCCGGATCAGCGGCGTGATGATTCGGCGGAGAATCTGTCAAGCGTCAAGGGCCTGTTGCCCAATTACCCTCGAGCGTTGTAGCCGCGCCTCTGCGAGGCGCGAGTCGTTCAGTTTTCAAAGGATTTCACGCTTCATAGAAGCGTGGCTACACCGAATTCGCAGGGAATCGGTTTGGGCAACAGGCCCTCAAGAGTCGACCCTGTTCACGTTTGGCTACCATCGCGATCCTCCATTCTCGAGGTCGCTGCTTCGACTTCGCCGGGATACATTCTTCAGTAAGGGACGCGTGCCCTCTCCATTGGGCGGAGTGAAGTTGATCCCCTCCGGCAAAACTTCCAGAAAACCTGATCTTGCCCATTTAGGGAACACCGGTGGAAACTTCTGCGACGCGTTTACGCGCTTGCCGCTGCTTGCATCCACCAAGAGAATACCCGAGTGCAAGATGAATTTCCCGTCCGGCGACCAACGGGGGTAGCGTCCCCACTGTTTTGTATCGCGCTTGTCGCCCCCATGTGACCCCATGAGCCAGAGATCAACGGCGTGTATATTTCGGGCTGGATTGGCAATTCGGTCGTTTACATATGCAATGAGATCACCCTTTGGCGACCAAGCAGGTTGCATATTCTCGGCGTTACGTTCGGTCAACGGCGTGTAACCTGTTGAGTCGGGTTGGAACTTCGCGATGCGGTAGTAATTGAAGCCGTTTTCAAAGCGATACTCATGGAACGCAATCCATTGACCATCCGGCGACCACGTGGGATAGCCTGCCTTCGTCGGGCGATCTTCATTCCATTCCCGTGGCCACAGAGGGTGAAAACCGCTGCCATCCAAGTTGACGACGAACAGCCCTCCGCGCTGCCCTTGTTCGATACCGATTGCGGCTCGCTTCGTTGCCGCGTTAATGTCCATCGTCGCTGCCGTCGGATAGTTTTCCAAGAACTGGTCGGGCTGGTCTTTCCACAGCCAGATAATCTCCTTGCGGTCTGTGCCATCCGGCTTGATCGAGCAGAAATAGATGCGTGTGCGTTGCTCGCTGCCAGAGGCGAACTCCACCTGCTTCAGGAAGTAAACGACTTCTTCGCCGTTGGTGCCCGGCCCCCGAGCCGGGGCATAGTACGTCACCAGAATTGAGCCGGATTGCCCAAACAAGCCGGTGACGGTTGCACAACCCAGACAGCAACTCGCGATGAGCACGTAGATGAGAGTCTTCATAATGTTTTCCGTGAAGCTCGCGCTTTTGGGGTCGACTCTTGTCACTTAACAGTCTGCCTTCTTCGCACGGTGGTTGGACGGTTCGCTTGGTTCATACGGCTTTCCAGGCGCAACTGCGGTGCAATCCATTTCAGCGTCATCGCACTGAAAGGCATTCTAAAGCCAAGGCCTAGCGGGAAGCAAGCGAGCGTCCTCACGAAGGGACTGGCTTGCTTACTTCTGCGAAGAAGTTTCTTGAGGGCGAGCTACATCTCCATGGTCTCGACACGCTTCAGGGCAAGCGACATGGGAACCGTGGTGGCAACGAGGCTGATGATCGACACGACAATCCAGGCGCCGACGACGGCCCAGGAGTATTGCTCCGAAGTGAACTCACCGCCCGAGCATTGAATGTAAAAGGGCAATGCCTCGGTGCCAATGACCAGGACAATGTACATCAGGCTCAGCAGGAAACAAAACGTTCCGCCGAATCCCGATACGATCTTCGCTGGATTGTCATCGCGGCGGTTAGCGGTGGAGCCGGAACCGAGGTTGGGGAACAGCGCGCCGACGCCGACGGCAATGCCGCACAATCCGAAGCTCACCATCACGACGGTCGCGCCAAACAGCAGGGTCAGCCACGACGGCACATGCAGCATGCAGCTTGAAACCAGCGTCAACGTCAGCGTAATCGCGACAGAACCGATGCTGCTCAGCCAGAATTTCTCCAGCAACACGCGTTTCAGCCCAAACGGCACCATGCCCACCATCCACAGGCGCTTGCCCTCCAGGCTGAACTGCGGAAACACAAACCGCGTGGTCAACGTTGCCAGCGTCATGCTCGACGCGCCGAGGTTGAGAAACGACACGAACGTCCCCCAAAACTCGCTGTTCCAGTCATATGACACGTTGCGCAGGTTCAGGACGTACAAGCCGAGCAGCCCGAAGAAGATGACGAACTGGCTCCACTGCGACGTGTCCCGCCAGAACGTGCGGATGTCCTTGATCATCAGTGCGCGTGTGGCCGGGTGCACGCGTGGCATAAGGTCGAACAACCGATCCAGAAAGCCCGTGTGCGGCAGTCCGATGTTCTTCTCCAACAATGGCACACCAACCCGCAGGCTGCCCTGGCTGTGGTTGCGCGACCAACCCTCGTAAAAGATGTGTGCGCTGGTCCTGACGCAGATGAGAACGGCCATCAGCGCGTTGCTGACCAGCACGAGAAAGAAGAACGTGCCGCGCCCTGCCCAGCCGTCACCCCAGTAGATCAAGCCAGAAGCCACCCAATAACTCGGCAACATCGGCTGCAGTGTCACGCGGCTGTTGTGCAGCAATTTTCCCAGTGCACCGATCATTTGGGCGTCCTGCAATTTGCTGACTTCGATCGGCTTCACAAACGTGGCAGCCAAAACAATCAGAACCGTCCCGACCCCAAACAAGGCCAATTTGAAGATACGGCGATGCAGATAGCGGGTTACCACCATGATCACCAGCGAACCGATCGCCGCCGGGATCATCGTAAACGGCAAGAACAGGAGAAATACTTTGGCGTAAAAACCCGGCGTTACATTTTGCGCGACTCCGTAGGCAGCCATCAAGGGCGCCGTGAGAAACAGAAATGCCCAACTGGCCAGCACTGTCGTCTCCGCCAGTTTCCAGCAGAACACGTCCACGTGCCGCACCGGCAACGTCAGCATCCACTGGGTCTCCTGGCTCTTGAAGAACGACGAGTAGCCGATGATCATGTTGGAGAACACAAGCATCAGAAATAGAAACGCGAAGAATAGGTACAGCATCCGATCCAGCAGCATCGCCCCGAGCCCGTGAATCCCTGCGAGATAGGTAAACCCCACCGAGAACGCCTCATATCCCGCGATCCAATATCCCAGCACGAACAACGCGATCACGGTCACCATCAGCCATGATTGCTGTCGCAGCGACGCAATGCGGCGGCGCGACATCCGCGTATTGGCTTCAATCAGCAGCCTGAAAAACGTGAGGGCATTCACGGCCGTGCCACCGTCGTTTTCTCGCGTTCCTGTTCGCGCGTCAGCGCCAGGAATGCGTCTTCGAGTGCCCCGCCTTCGCCGCTGGCCTCGCGCAGTTCACCCATCGTGCCGACGGCAATCAGTTTACCGCGGTTCAGGATGCCGATGCGGTCCGCTAATTCTTCGGCGATGTGCAAAACATGCGTCGACAGGAACACTGTCGTCCCAGCCCGCGAACGGGCCTTCAAGACGTCTTTGACGACCCGCGCGCTACGCGGATCCAAGCCAACCATTGGTTCGTCTATGATGATGACTTTCGGGTCATGCAGCAGCGCCGAAGCGATGACGACCCGCTGGCGCGTCCCGTGAGAGAGCGTCTCGATCAATTGTCCGCGTGTTTCCGTCAGCCCGAAAGTCTCGAATAATTTCTCGCTGGTACGCATCACCTCGCGTCGCTCCATGCCGTAGAGTTGGCCGACCAGGCCCATAAACTCCATTGGCTCCAGTTTGTCGTAAAGAAAGGGCAGATCAGGCACGTAACTGATGAGCTTGCGGGCCTCGACGGGATCCTGATGAATGTCATGACCACCAATCAGGGCGCGTCCAGACGTCGGCTTGAGCAATCCGGTCAGTAACTTGATCGTCGTGGTCTTGCCGGCGGCGTTGGGGCCCAGAAACGCGAAGAACTCACCCGGCGCGATCTTGAAATTCAGATCGTCGACGGCGACCAGCGTTCCGAACCGCTTTGTCAAATGTTCAGTCTCTATCATGATTCCACCGATGACTCATCGAACCCGACCTTCCGCGCATTCCGCCGAGCCGCTCGTAGCTGGTCCCGTCGATCAAATCGGAGCGCATGGACAACCCAATGGATGTGTCCACCAGCAACACCTCTCCCTGTTCGTCCACCCAGATCTTTGCCCACATCGCGTCGTTGAGCTTTGATTCCACGATATACGTCTTCTGATTGAGGTCACCAATCGGAAGGCGGCCATACGAAACATTCATCTCAAATGGAGCAGCGGAACTGTCGGAACCACCCGGACTGCCTGGCTTGCCTTGTACGCCCAATCCAGTCATCAACATGGTATTCGCCATCGCCGGCAGTCCCATCGCCCCTGCCAATGCGTTGGCCGACTTGTCGTTGAGATCAATCTCTCGATCGTCGTACCCGCCATCACCGTCATAGGTCCAGTGAACTTTTCGCTTCTGCATGTCTCCCAGAATGTTTACATGGTTGGCTCCCAACGCCGCCTTAAGGTTAAACCACTGGAGCTGGTAATGACTGTCGCATTCGCCGTCCGCGTACATCCTGAACCGCGTGGCCGAATTATAAAAGGGCAATTCATGAATCATGATTTCGCCTTCCACACGATAGGTACCAGGATGCGAGCCAGTCGGAGGCGGGAGGATTGGGTCAGAGGTTGTCGGTGATACAATACTGAGCCTGGAATAGCCGATGGGCTTCTTCTCATAG
>CAZAQZ010000089.1:0-9268 GCA_964487175.1 uncultured Verrucomicrobiota bacterium
GAGGCCAAGGAGGAAGTCGAGGAAATCATCCAGTTCCTCAAGGACCCGAAAAAATTTCAGCGGCTCGGCGGTCGCATTCCCAAGGGCGTGCTGATGGTCGGCCCTCCCGGCACCGGCAAAACACTTTTGGCCAAGGCAATCGCCGGGGAAGCCGATGTGCCGTTCTTCAGCATCAGCGGTTCCGACTTTGTTGAAATGTTTGTGGGTGTCGGCGCCAGCCGCGTGCGTGACATGTTCGAACAGGGCAAGAAGAACGCCCCCTGCCTGATTTTCATCGACGAAATTGACGCCGTCGGTCGTTCCCGATTCAGCGGAATCGGCGGTGGCCATGACGAACGCGAGCAGACGCTCAACGCGTTGCTCGTGGAGATGGACGGCTTCGACACGCAGGAAGGTGTGATCATCATTGCCGCCACGAACCGTCCCGACGTGCTCGATGCGGCGTTGCTCCGGCCAGGCCGGTTCGACCGCCAGATCGTCATCGATATGCCGGACCTCACGGGCCGCGAAGAGATCCTGAAGGTGCACGCCCGGGAAGTGAAACTGTCCAAGGATGTGGATTTCAAGGTGATCGCCCGCGGCACGCCCGGGTTCTCGGGCGCTGACCTGGCCAACCTGATTAACGAAGCCGCCCTACTGGCCGCCCGTAATGACAAGAAGGGCGTCGGCATGGAAGAGCTCGAAGAAGCACGCGACAAGGTCCGTTGGGGCCGCGAGCGCCGCAGCCGCATCATGGATGAGAAGGATAAGAAGATCACCGCTTATCATGAGGCTGGCCACGCCGTGGTGATGACCAAGCTGGAATTTACCGAGCCGTTGCACAAGGTCACGATCATCCCGCGCGGCATGTACCTCGGGGCGACGTTCTCGCTGCCCGAGAAGGACAAGTATCACGAGGGCAAGAAACAGTTGCTCGACGAGATCGCTGGCATCATGGGCGGTCGCATCGCCGAGGAGATGATCTTCGGCGATTGCACCAGTGGCGCGGCAGGCGATATCAAGCAAGCCACGCACATCGCCCGCAAGATGGTCACGGAATGGGGCATGAGCGAAAAGATCGGCATGGTCAATGTCAGCGACCGCGAGGAGCATTTGTTCCTGGGCCGCGACCTGTTCCGTCCGCGCGAAGTCAGCGAAGAAACCTCGCGCGAGATCGACGAGGAAGTGCGCAGCATCATCGACCTTTCCTACGCGCGCGCCAAGGAAATCCTTACGCAGCACCGCGACAAACTCGTCGCGCTGGCGCAAGCGTTGCTGGAATACGAAACGCTCGACGCCGCGGAGATCAGCGAGATCTGCGAAACGGGCAAGCTTTCCAAGCCGCCCACGCGGGGTCCCGGACTTACCTCGACCATCACGCCACCGGTCCAACCGGAAGCGGCGCCGGATGCCAAGAAGGGCGATGTTTTCCCCACTCCCGGTATCGGCCCGTCCCCGGCAAACGCGTAAGAGTTTCTGGCCGCACACTACCAGCCGTCAAACGTGCGGGGCTGCGTTGTGCCGTAGCCGCACCCTTCAGACAAATCACGAAAATCCAAGGATGGGATGGGGAACGTAGGGTTCCTCCAGTGCGGCGACATCCTCGCCGGAAAGTTTCACGGACAGCGCGGCGATGGCATCCTCCAAATGATGCGGCTTCGTTGCACCGATGATGGGTGCGGTGACACCCGGCTTCTGCAGCAGCCATGCGAGGGCAACCTGGGCGCGAGGCAAACCCCTGGCCTCGGCGATTTGGCCAAGGCGATCCACCACGCGGCGGTCGGATTCCTGGGTCCGGGCGTACAGCGTCTTGCCGAATTCATCCGAGGACGCGCGCGCGGTGCTGGGCGCGGTTTCCCAGGGACGCGCGAGTTTGCCCCGGGCCAGAGGGCTCCAGGGAATCACGCCAATGCCCTGCGCCCGGCACAACCCCATCATCTCTCGTTCCTCCTCGCGATAGAGCAGGTTGTAGTGGTTCTGCATGGAGACGAACCGTGTCCAGCCATGCCGGTCGGCCAGATACAGCGCCTGGCAGAACTGCCACGCATACATCGATGACGCGCCGATGTAGCGCGCCTTGCCGGCTTTCACCACGTCGTGCAGTGCTTCAAGCGTCTCCTCAATCGGCGTGTCATTGTCCCAACGATGGATCTGATAGAGATCGACGTACTCCATGCCCAGCCGCCGCAGGCTGGCGTCGATCTCGGTCATGATGGCTTTGCGCGATAACCCGTGGCCATTCGGGTCGGGCCGCATTTTGCCGTGGACTTTCGTGGCCAGGACCACCTCGTCGCGTTTGGCAAGGTCGCGCAGCAACCGGCCAACGATCTCCTCGCTCGTGCCGTCGGAATAGACATTGGCGGTATCGAAAAAGTTGATGCCCCCTTCCAGCGCCTGCTTGAAGAAGGGCCGGGCATCGTTTTCGTTCAGCGACCAGAGATGACTGCCGCGTTCCGGCACGCCGTAGCTCATGCAGCCCAAGCAAAGCCGCGAGACTTTCAGGCCACTCTTTCCCAGGTTCGTATATTCCATATCTTGCCTCGAAATCTATTCAATGGTCGGTTCAGGATTCCACCAACACGCGCCTTTGCCTTCAATCGCAGGAACGGCGCGCTTGCGCGTTTCCATCAATTGTTGGTTTGTCAGTAGTTTGAATGACCGCGCGGCGGCAAAAGCGGCATCCTGTTCGTTCTGGAAACTCAGGCCGAGCAGGGCGACATCCGGGTCGATTGTCAACGTGTAATGCAGGCACTCCGTCACCGACAGGCGCGGCAGGACCGCCGCACCGGCATCTCCGCCCCCGGAACTGAGTTTGCCGCGCGGTCGCTCTGCGAGGGGGCGATTGTACCCTTCGGTATCGCCAAGCAGTTTGCCGGCGCCGAATGTTTTGAAACAGACCGTACCCACGCCGCGAGCTTTCGCCAGCGGCAGGATTTCGTCCACATACCGCGCATCGCAGAATGGCCCGACGGGAAACATCACCACGTCGCACGTCCCGCTCTCGATCGCGGCGCGCAACACATCCGGGTGATGACTGGAAATGCCTCGAAACCGCACCTTGCCTTCCTTGACGCACGAGGCCAGTTCATCCATCCCCGAACCGGGCGCGGCGATGGCTTCCCAATCGGCGAGTTTCGAGACGCCGTGAAACGCGAACAAGTCCACGCGATCCATCCCGAGCTTTTTCAAACTCGCGTCCATTTGCGGGCCGACCGGTTCGTGGAGTTGATCGATTTTGTCGATGACGAAAATGCCGTCGCGGCGGCCTTTCAATGCGAGGCCGACGATTTGTTCGCTATATCCATCTTCATAACCGGGAGCGGTATCGATGAGGTTCAGCCCGGCATCCAGCGCGCGTTGCACGGTCGCGACACAGCGTTCCAGCGGGACATTGCGGTCGGCGAGATCGCCAATGCCGAGTTGGGTCACCTTGAAGCCGGTGCGACCCAGTTCGCGCCGGGGATGAAACAGTTGGACAGGCGGGTCAGGGTTCATGGTTTTTCGTACTGTAGACGAATCATCATCCTAGCTCAATGTTTCGGCGCTGTAACGGGCGATCAATCCCGACCGCACGGCGTGCCGGTGGACGCGCGCAAAAAACCAGCACGCAAAGAGTATGTACACCACCGCCAGGCATCCACTCCACGCCAGGGTGGTCCCCGAGACGGCGCCTCCCGCAACGATCGTGCGCATGCCCTCGAACACGTACGCAGGCGGCAACAGACGTGACAGGAATTGCATCCATCGTGGCAGCGTCGACAGCGGGTAAAAGACGCCCGCGAACGGCGAGAGCAACGCCGGGATGGGCCAGACGAACCATTCCGCCGCCGGCCCGAGCCGCAGCACCAGCGCGCAGCCGACGATCCCCAGTGAAATACCGAACAAAAAGAGAACGATCAGGAACGGCACGAACATCAGTCCGTAAATGAAGTAGGACAACCCGAACACTGTGGTTGCCAGGACGAGCATCACGGCCAGGCCGATCAGGCTCGTGGCGATGCTGGTCAGCACCAGGCCGATGAGATATTGCGAAATCAACATCGGGGTGGCGAAGATGTTCAGGAAATTGCGCGCCCACACGTCCTCGAAAAACGCCGTCGCCACCCCGTGCATGACGCGGGTGAAGAAATCCCACAGCAGCACGGCCCCGAGCAGTGACGGCACGAAATTCATCCCGGACGTGGTGACCGTGTTCAGGTACCGGGTGATGAATCCCCAGAGCAGGATATCGACGGCCACCCACGCGAACAGCGGCAACAGCCGGGCCGGGCTTCCCCGCAACAGATAGAAATACCGAAGCACGATGGCGGCAATGGGAGAGAAATACGCCATGCTCAGGTCTGCCCCAGTGTCAGTGGTTCGCGCGCCACCGCGACGAACAGGTCGTCGAGTGATTCCTTGCCGTGCTCGCCGGGCAGTGTCTTCGGGTTGCCCTCGAGCAGGATTCTTCCGCGCGAAAGGAACAACACGCGGTCACACACTTCCTGGACCTCATGCATGTTGTGCGTGGTCCACAACACACCGCCGTCGCCTTGCGTGGCGAACTTGCGAATCCGGGCGCGTATGTCGCGCGCGGCGGAGGGATCGAGCGACGCGGTCGGTTCATCCAGCAACAACAGGTGCGGCTGGTTGAGCATCGCCTTGGCCAGGGCCACGCGCGTTTGCTCGCCGGACGACAGCACGCCGCACTTCGCGTTCCGGAATGGTTCCAAGTCGTACTGCCCAAGCAGCGTATCGATCCTTCCCGAAATGTCTTTGACTCCGTAAATCAGCCCGAAGATGCGCAGGTTCTGTGCGACGGTCAGGTTGCCGGGCAACGGTGCGTAGACCGCCGCGAAGTTGGTGCGCCCGAGCGCCTGGGACCGATGCTTCGCAAGATCAACCCCTTCGATGTGGATGCTGCCGGAACTTGGCTCCAGCACGCCGAGGATCATGTTGATGGTCGTTGTCTTGCCCGCGCCGTTCGGACCCAATAGCCCGACGATCTCATTCGGGCCCACCTCGAACGAGATGCCGTCCACGGCGACTGTGCCGCCGTAGGACTTGCGCAGCTCATGGATGGACAGGATGTTGGGCACAGAGGCGACTATCAGAAATCCGCGACAGCTTGGCAACTGGATTAGGGAATCAGCCTTGTTTCAGGCTGGCGATGTCGATAACGAAGCGGTATTTGACCTGGCCTTTGATCACCCGCTCGTAGGCTTCATTAATCTGCTGGATCGGGATGACCTCGACGTCCGATACGATGTTGTGCGCCGCGCAATAGTCGAGCATTTCCTGAGTCTCTGCAATGCCGCCAATCATGGAACCTCCAATGCTGCGCCGCCGCGGCACGACGCTGAACGCCGGCACCGACATCGGCTCAGTCGGAACGCCGACACAGATCATTACGCCATCCGTATTCAGCGTATCAAGGTACGCCCTGTAGTCATGAGGCGCGGACACCGTGTCGAGGATGAAGTCAAAATGGTTGCCCAGTGATTTCAATGTCTCCGGCCTGGAGGTCAACTCAAAATGATGCGCGCCGAGGCGTTTGGCGTCAGCTTCCTTTGACGCGGACGTGCTCAACATCGTGACTTCCGCGCCGAACGCGGAGGCAAATTTGACGCCCATGTGGCCCAGTCCGCCAAGACCGAGCACACCGATCTTGTGACCTTTACCCAGTTTCCAATGGCGCAATGGCGAATAGGTTGTGATGCCTGCGCAAAGCAACGGCGCCACCGCTTGCAGCGGCAGCTTGGGCGACACGTGCAGAACGTAATTCTCGTCCACCACGATGCGGGTGGAATAACCGCCATAGGTGGGCGTCTTGCCGTCCTTCTCGCGGCTGTTGTAGGTGAAGTTCGCGCCAACCTGGCAATACTGCTCCAGCCCGGCCCGGCACTCGGGACATTCGCGGCAGGAATCGACAAAGCAACCGACACCTGCCAGGTCGCCAATCTTGAATTTCTTCACCTTGTCGCCAACTCTGGCCACGCGTCCAACGATTTCGTGGCCGGGTACCATCGGGAAAATGCCGGCGCTCCATTCGTCGCGGACCTGATGGATATCAGAGTGGCAAACGCCGCAGTACAAAATGTCGATCAACACGTCGTGCGGACCAGCCTCGCGGCGTTCGATGAAGGACGGCGCCAACGGGGCTTTCGCAACGGCAGCAGCATAAGCAGGGGTTTTTATCATGGTCACTTCCTCCAGATTCGACTCGAATTTTGTCCGACTCGGGCGTTTCGTCAAGTCCTGTCGCCGAGCGTTTAGATTCTTTCGATCACATCATCGATCTTGAAGCGCACTTTCGCCAGCGCAGCGTAATTGTCGTCAGCGGCGCGATAACCGGCCACGCCGACCACGCACGTCGTCAGCCCCTTCGGGCCAAGTCCCAGGATCTGGTCGTACTTCTCCGGCTCAATTCCCTCCATCGGGCACGTGTCAATTCCGAGCACCGCCGCGGACGTCATGAAATTGCCCAGCGCGATGTACACCTGGTGCGATGCCCACTTGATGCGTCCGGCGGCATCAAGACCTTTGATGAGGCTGCCGGCCATCATGTCCCGATAACTGGCCAGCGACTCCTTGGGGATTCCACGCACTTCGGAAATTCTGGCGAGGTACGTGTCGATGTCTTGTTCGCCCAGGTTCTTTTTGACGGTGAACACGACCACGTGCGAGCAATCGGCGATCTGTCGTTGTCCCCAGGATGCCGCGACGAGACTGTCCTTTGTCGACTGGTTGGTGATGACGATGAACTTCCACGGTTGCAAGCCGAAAGACGAGGGCGACAACACGAGCGCCTCCTCCAACGTCTTCCAGTCCGCGGCGGGAATTTTCCGGGTCGAATCGAACTTCTTGGTGGCATACCGCCACTTCAGTTGCTGCAACAGTATATCATTGGATACAGGCTTCGTCTGCATGGTTGCTTTGATGAAGGTCTTGATGGAGTCGTTTCAGGATTCAGTTGGTCAGACTATGGATTTCACCACGCCGCCTTCGACGCGCAGGGCGGCGCCGTTGATGCCCGAAGCCAGCGGACTGGCGACAAACGCCACCGCCGCCGCGATTTCCCCGGGCGTTTCAAATCGTTGCAGCAGGGAACTGGGCCGCACGTTCTTGAAGAAGTCCTTCTCCACCTGGGCGACGCTCACCTTTTTGGATTCCGCCATTTGCTCGACGAATGTTTCGACCCCTTCCGATCGCGTCGGGCCGGCTAGGACGGAATTGACGGTCACACCGGTGCTCCTCGTGGTTTCGGCCAGTCCCCGCGCCAGCGCCAGCTGCATCGTCTTGGTGACGCCGTAATGGATCATCTCGACGGGAATGTTAACCCCCGATTCGCTCGAAATGAAAATGATGCGGCCCCAGTTTTTCTTGATCATCCTTGGCAGGTAATGACGGCTCAACCGCACCCCGCTCATGAAATTCGTTTCGATGATCCTCATCCAATCAACATCCGAAATCTCCTCGAACGGTTTGGGCCAGTATCGGCCGAGATTGTTGACGAGGATGTCAGCCTGGGGCACGGCTTGGAGGCAGGTCTTCACTCCCTCACGCGTGCCAAGGTCGCTTGCCACTCCGCTGACCTTCGCGTCACGATGTTCCTTCCGGATTTTGCGCAACGCTTCGTCCACCCGTTTCTGGGTGCGACCATTGACGATCACCGAAGCGCCTTCCCGGGCCAGCGCCTGCGCAATCGCAAACCCGATCCCTGCCGTCGAACCGGTCACCAACGCCCGCTTGCCCGCAATTTGCAAATCCATGATCTCAGGTCCTCATTCTAATGAATCAGCACGGCGCGGAAACGGACTTTGCCTTCGGAGACGCGATCGTACGCGGTGTTCGCCTCGTCCAGCGAATACGTCTCCTCAACCACCTTGATTTTGCCGCGCGCGGCCATCTCCAGCGCTTCATAAAGGTATTCGCGGCCGTTCTGCTGGCTGCCGATGATGCGAATCCGTTTGTTGATCAAATCGCCCAGCGAAATCTGCAGCGGTTTCGCCTCGAATCCCATCGGCACAAGCCGGCCATCAGGACGCAGGCCCTTCAGGCTGTCGGTCATCGCGTCGGCTGAATTGCTCGTGCCCAGAATCACGTCCGCGCCGCGGATCTTGGCCAGGCCATCGCCGTCGCGCACGATTTCATCGGCGCCGAGTTCGCTGATGAGGCTGTCCTTGTCCGGTGAATGAGAAACCGCAATCGTATAAAAGCCGGCTGCCTTCGCATATTGAATGGCCAGATGACCGAGTCCGCCGATGCCGACCACGGCGACGCGTTCACCCGGTTTCGGATCGGCCCAGCGCAGGCCGCTCCACACGGTGTACCCCGCGCAGAAAATCGGCGCGGCCTGTTCATAACTCAAACTGGCGGGCAACAACACAGTCGTGTCCGCATAAGCGAGCATATATTCGGCATGACCGCCCTGGGCGGTTGTGCTCGTGCCGATTCCCTGGGCGCAGAACATCGGTTTGCCGCGCATGCACCATTCGCAGCGCCCGCACGACGCCTGCATCCACGGCACGCCCACGCGATCGCCCATCCGCCGGATGCGCACGCCCGGGCCGAGTTTGACGACTTCACCGACCGCTTCGTGGCCGAGCACGCGCGGGAACGCGCCGGGCAGTTCGCCGCGCGTTTGATGAATGTCGGTAAAACACACGCCGCTGGCCCGAACCTTGATCAACACCTGGTTTGTGCCCGGCTCAGGCATGGGAATGTCCCTGATCTCCCACTTTGCATTGACGCCTAGAACCACGGCAGCTTTCACGTTGCCTCCCCCTTGATTTCGAAATTGTTCACCACGGAATGACCTTGCGGTCGCTCACAAATTTTCCTGTTAACGTCTGCGGCGCTTCAGTGGCCAGCCAGACAATGGTGTCTGCGCCTTCCTCGACGGACCGCGGCGCGTTCTGACCGCCCATGTCGGTGCGCACCCAGCCGGGACAGGCGGAATTGACCGCCACGCCGGGCAATGCGGCGGCGAGTTGGACGGTGACGGCATTCAGCGCCGTCTTGGAAATGCAATACGCCGGCGCCCATGTGCTGGGTTCGCTGAGCTGGCCGCCGCCGCTGGAGACATTGACGATGCGCGGGGATTTGCTCTTCGCCAGCAACGCATGAAACGCCTGCGCCACCCGCATCGGGCCCAAGGTGTTTGTTTTCAGCGTCTGCAGCAGGAGGTCGCCATTCACCGTGAGCGCGTTGTTGTCGCCGTCTTCGACCACGCCGGCGTTGTTGACGAGAACATCGAGATGGTCAACGGAGTCGGACACTTCGCGCGCGGCCTTCGCGATGCTGGCGG
>CAZAQZ010000090.1:0-9191 GCA_964487175.1 uncultured Verrucomicrobiota bacterium
ACCGGCCCATGATTGCCGGATGTTGGCGACGTGACTTGAAACTCACCGCTCTTGCGGTTGAGCTCGCGAACATTGCTGCGTGTTGAGTAATGCCAGAGTCCCTGTGCCTCCGGCATGAAGCGGATGCGATAAATGCCGCCGCCGTCATAAAAGCCTGTCACTTCGACGGTCTTGTCCCCCAGCGAGAACCGGCCGACAAGACTGACATCTACGAATGGATTTCCGTTCTTTGGGCCAGGGAGGGAGATTTCAAATGTCCCCCACTGTTCCACGCCTGCTCTGTCGGCAGCAATCGCCCGCCCTGATAAAATCAGCAACGTCAAACCAACGAATACGATCCTCAAACAGTTTTGCAAGACGCGCCACATATGGAATCTCTAGTCTTTCAACTGTGTGCGGGCGGCGGCCAAATGTTGCGCGATGGTTGCGCGAAGCGATGACTGTCGGTCCGTCGTCGCCGCCAGTGCCGATTCGAATACTGCCACGGCGTCCTTGGGTCGCTCCTGCTTCAGATAAACAGCACCCATCGTATCGAGGTAGTAGGCGCGATGCGAGGGACGCAACGCCGCGGCCCGCCGGCACAGTTCAATGGCTTGATCGAGGTTGGCGCCCAATTCTTCGTATGCATAGGCGAGATTGTTGAGAGCGTCGGCGTTTTCGGGGTCAACTTTCACGGCCCCTGCGTACGCGCTGGCGGCTTCGGCGAAGAGGTTCTGTTTCAACAGTGCGTTGCCGAGATTCATGCGAAAATAGGAATTCGCAGGCGAAAGGTCCATGGCGGACTGATAATGGCCGGCCGCGGCAACCAGCCTGCCAGTCTGCTCAAGGAACACCCCAAGGTCGTTGTTTTCCTCCGCTGAAAGTGGCCACGGAGTCCGATCCGGGGGACACACCAGCAATGTCCACCGGCCCGCCCGGTCCCAAAAGCGAAAGAAATCGTCCTGGTTCAGTTCCAGCCGCGCGCGGGAATCGGAATGGACCATGACCGTCTCATTGAAATCGTCGAAGCCGAGCACGACAAAGAAATGGAAGTTCGCGCCGAATTTTCCAAGGACAATCATCGGCACCCCGGCCCTGATTTTCTCGCGCAGATCAACGGTCGAGCCTCGATACGACCGCACCCACAGGTTGAATCGCCGCGCGTAATCGGCCAGATCAGAGGTAAGTGTGCCATGAATATCGGGCAGATAGATGCTTCCGGCGATCTCGTCCTGCGAGACGGAATATCCGTAGAAATTCGCCAGCATCGCCAGCGCCGCCGGGCCGCAGTAGTTAGACTCTTGCGCGATGAACGGAACATTGAGTGTCGGACGCGTCTCCCGCGGGGTCGAACTGACGCAACCCGCCAGCAAGAGCGCGAGGAACAAACTGGCCAGGACCGTTTTCAACTCAGCCAATGCGGAAGAGGATGTTGCGGACCGCGTTTTTGCCAACACGTTCCCTGATTTTTTGAAGCAGCAGTGTTTTGTGAAACCGGGAAAGTTCCTGCAACCAGACGGGATGATCGACCGTGACGATCAAGTTGCCGTTGCGCAGGCCGGTGGGCTGTGCATGCGTGGCGATGTCCGGACCGACGATCTGCGGCCAAAGAAAAAACACCTGCGACTGCTGCAACCGCTGATCGAGCCCGAGGCCCTTCATCACGCCGGGCACCAGCTTGCTCAGGGGCGCGACGGTATTGGGATCGAAGCTGTCGCTCGTGGCGAACGGCTGCCATTCGCGGATCACCTGCGCTCGCAGGGAAGGAGTCACTGGGGTTGCTGTTGGGATTGTTCAGCAGGAGCGGGCTCGGCCTGTTGACCGTCATTTCCGATGGCTTCGACGGGGCAACCTTCCATCGCCTCTTTGCAAAGGGCTTCCTCCTCCGGCGTGGCGGGTTGCCGATACACGAAACTGTAGCCGCCGTCCTCGTTGCGTGTGAAATTATCCGGCGCCGTCTCGCGACACAGATCGCAATCAATGCACTGGTCGTCCACGTAGAACTTACCGGGGATGTTATCGGAATACTTGTTATCAAAAACAGCCATGGAAACGGTCCGCTCCTTGACACAACTATATCAGACTGCCCCGTTGTTTCAACAGCATTCTCCCGCCTTGTATGCCACTGGCATCAAACAGCTTGGAACCGCAGCATCGCTCCCATACGCCCGGCGTCCCGCAACGGCGTCGGCCCCTGTACGTGCTCGATTTGGCAGTTTTTCATCATCGCAAGTTCAATCGCTTCGTCCACAATATCGGGGCACGGCTCGATCAGTTTTCGGCAACGAGGGCACATCTGCTGATCCAAGCTCACGAAATGGCAGTTGTAACAGACGTAACCGGGCGCCTCAAACCCCTCCTCGACAAGTAACATCTGAGCTTCGCCGCGCGTCAATGCACCCAACGTCGCGCTCACGCCGCTGACGGCGTGATTCCCCAACAGCGCCTTGCGGACCAATTCATCCGCCAGTTTCCGCTCGTGTTCCCATTCGACGCGTTCCTCGATCTCAAGCGCGTGCTGCTTTATTTCGGCCGTCTTCGTTTTGCTGGGTTCGATGTGAAAATCCCCAACCCAGCGTGCCTTCAGGTAGGGATGCAAATACGCTTTGAATTCGCGGAGGATTTCTCTGTGGCCACCCAGAATCAGCCAATCGAACTGATCCCGCTTGAACAGGTCGAATGTGGCGTCCGCCAGGCGTTGGAAATGTTGCTGGACTGCCTGGTCGCGGCGACGCTCGATCTTGCGTTCTTCCCGTCCGCCTAAACCGCCCTCGCTCACGCGCCGCGGGATGGGGTCAACGATCACCCGATGCTCGCGCGTCTCCCCCATATACAACTCGAATAACTTCCCCTGGATGCGGTCCACCATCATAATGCCGTAGCGATGATACTCGGCAAGGATCGCCGCCAATGGGCGGATATAGGGATCATAATCGGCAATCAGGATATTGCGGATCACGCGCGGCAGCCGGTACGCCTGCCAGAACTCCTCCCCGTTGCAGGAGAACGCCGCAACTGCCTTGTTCTGCCCCGATGTGATCTCCTCCATGACGAACGTCTCAATCCGTCCAAAATCCCGGCGCAACGATTCGCGCTGCACATGGGTGCCCGCCTTGGCTTGCAACTCGCGGCGCGCCGACTGCAGGAGATCTTTCGCTCGGATTTTCACCATTTGTGGTGGCATCCGGGTGCGGGCGAGATTGAAATAACAACTCGTAATGAGATATTGTCCGCTACGAAATTCCAGAAGTTGATTAATCTGGCTGCGTGTAATCATGCTGCCGGTCCTCCGAGAAGAATTGGGGCTGGAGCCGAAAATACTGATCCCGCTGCGGTGGGACTTGTAGTATTATCCTCGCATTCATCACGCTCGATTGCATCTTGAGTATGCCAGAAAAATTGCACAAAGTCCATGACATTCCAGAACCTAATCCTCCGGTCTGGATTCAAATTCAACGTTATCTCATGTTACTGTGTCGCATTGGATAGAAATGTTTTCCGTAAGAAAGGGAATTCTTTGATGAAGCAGAATCGACTCCGAACCGCTGGAATCGCGATGGGAATGGCGTTGCTGATTGGTCTCAGTCCCACTTTAACGACCGCGGGGCCCGGCCCGCAGGCAACACCCCTCCCGCCCCTTTCGAAGAGCGTCACCGCTTCCGCCCACGCACTCGGTGATGCGTTCGCAGCTGTCGCAGAACGCGTCAAACCATGTGTTGTGACCGTCTATTCGGAGAAGACTCTCAAGGTCCCACGTTTCGCATGGCCCTTTGGCGGCGAAGATTCCCCATTCCGCTGGTTTTTTGGCGACCAGGACGATGGACGCCCCCATCGGGCCAATCCGCGCGACTACCAGGAATTCAAACAAGGCGGCATGGGCTCGGGCATCATCGTCGATAAACAGGGCCATATCTTGACGAACTATCATGTCGTTCAGGACATGGACCAACTTAAAGTCACACTGACCGGTGACATTCCACGTAATGCGAAGCTGGTGGGCGTTGATCCCAACACGGATCTGGCCGTCATCCAGCTCGTGGACAAACCGGCCCGCGATCTTCCTTCCGTCGATCTAGGCGACTCGGAAAAACTGCGTGTGGGTGACTGGGTGCTCGCCATCGGCGCGCCGTTTGGTTACGAGCAGACCGTCACCGCCGGCATCATCAGCGCCAAGGGCCGCACGCGCGTGGAAGAGGATGAAGACGGCAGCAAGTACGAGGACTTTCTCCAGACCGATGCCGCCATCAATCCTGGCAATTCCGGCGGCCCACTCGTCAACATGGACGGGGAAGTCGTCGGCATCAACACTGCCATCGCCACGCATCCAAGCGTCGCCCAATTTTCCGGCGTCGGCTTTGCCATCCCGATCAATCTCGCCAAACACGTCGTTCACGATTTGATCAATAGCGGCACGGTCACGCGCGGCTACCTCGGCATCATAATCAATGACGTGGATCCCGACTTCGCTTCACAAGCGGGGCTCACCGAACCCAAAGGCGCACGCGTGGTTCATGTCACCAAGGGCTCGCCTGCTGATAAAGCGGGCTTCAAAACCGATGACGTGATTACACGTTTCGCAAATGCTGACGTCGATCACACGCGCGAGCTTCGCAATCTTGTCGCTGACGTCATTCCCGGCACAAAAGTCGATACCGTCATCATGCGCGACCATAAGGAACGCACGCTTACCGTTACCGTGGGAGAATTGACACCCGATGCCCTTGCTGCCGCCAATGAAGCGGGGGGAGAACCTGGCAGCAACGCCAAGGCGTACGGTCTGGTCGTCGAACCACTGACCGCCGATAAGGCCGCGCAGTTGGGTTACAAAAAGGACCAGGGAGTGCTCGTCAGCCAGGTCGATGATGACAGCCCTGCTGCCGATGCCCACGTCCAACCCGGCGACCTCATCACCGAAGTCAATCACGACAAGGTCACCAACCTGGACGAGTTTGCCGTTGCGGCTGGCAAGACGGACGGCGACCTCGTCCTGCTGATCAAACGCGATGGCACAAGCCGCCTCTTCATTCTGCATCCCAAATAACCCCGGACAAATTGTTCAAATTGCCGTAATGGCCACTCCGGCCAACCTCAGGATGCCGATCGCTTCGTGGAAGTGGACTCGAGGGACTGGGCGATGAGGTCAACACTGCGGGAGGTGGCGCCAACGTTGGATTCGATGACGCGGCGGGCGGCGGCAGCGATATTCTTGCGACGCGGTTCGTCGTTGAACAACTCCCGGAGAGCGCGGCGCAAGGCACCGGCGTCGGGCACCTGTACACAAGCCCCTTCGGCGACAAACTCGCGGGCGATGGCTTTGAAATTCTGCATATTCGGACCGAACACGACCGGCCGCCCGCTTGCCGCCGCTTCAACGATGTTTTGTCCGCCCTGTCCCGCCAGGCTCTTGCCGACGAAAATCACGGTGGCAATTTTGTAGAGCCACTTCAGATCACCCGTGGTGTTCACCAACAGGCAATCGTATGGCCGCGCAGTCGAGGTCAGCTGCGAATTCACCTCGGAGCGCATGACGAACTTGATCTGTTTGCGTCGGGCCAGCTCGACGACCTCGCGCGTGCGTTCAACATGGCGCGGGGCGAGCACGAGAAACAAGCTGGGGAATTGGCTGCGCAGTTCGTTGAACACATCGAAAACGATTTCCTCCTCGCCGGGATGTGTGCTGCCGGCCACCCAGACCGGCTGAGCGGGTGAGACCCCGATCTGCTTGAGCAACTGGACGGGGTCGAGCCGCTGTACGTCGGCATGGGGCATCGACGCGTCGTACTTCATGTTGCCGGTGACGTGGACTCGTTCCTTCGGTGCGCCGACGGCGCAGAAATTCTCGGCGTCCTCCTGACTCTGCGCGCTGACCAGCGCCAATCGTGACAGCACGTCGCCGAACAGCCAGCGCACCCGCCGATATCGCCGGGCCGATCGCGGAGACATGCGGCCATTGACCAGAAACATCGGAAGGCCGCGCCGAGCGCCTTCCCAGACGTGGTTCGGCCAAAGTTCCGATTCCATCAACACCACGAAGTCGGGCCGGATCAACCCATACGCCCGACGCACACACGGTGGGAAATCTTGCGGGAAATACATCAGCTCGACCTCCTGCGGCAAGCGTTCGTAGGCCTGTGTGTACCCGGTCGAGGTTGTGGTCGTGAGGATGATTTTCAGGTCGGGAAATCTCCGCTGCAGCGCGGCAATGAAAATCAGCGCCACGTTGACTTCGCCGACGCTGACGGCCTGGATCCAGCAACGCGAGGTGGATTTGACGAACAGAGCTTCCCGCAATTCCTGCGTGTAGAAGCCGAATCGCTGCCAGAAGTTTTCGCGGTACTTGCCGCGCTTCCACATCTTGTAAACGAACATTGGGCTCAACAGGACAAAGCCCAAAGCATAGAGGATGGTGTACACGAACCGCAGCACGGCTGGGAGATTAGCGAAAATAGCCCGTTGATGCGAAGTGTTTTTGATTTGTCGAAAAATCAGGGAATCGACAGGCAAACGATTGCGCCCCCCCGCGCATTTTCGTGCACTCGAGAGAATGACCGATTTGGCATGCCACTTGCACACATTTCATCCTGTTTGATGCATGAGCATCTCTCGACCCATGCCGCAATCAGGTACCAGACCGGGTTTGCTCGAAGCGGACCCTTCTTTCCGCGCACTAATCGAGAACACCTCTGACATTATCACGATCCTGGAAGCCGACGGGACTATCCGCTACGAAAGCCCGTCCATCGAGCGGAGCCTCGGGTATAAGAGCAGCGAGCTCATCGGGAGCGATCCGTTCGTGCTGGTTCATCCCGAAGATGCTCCGAGGTTGAAGGGCGAGTTCTCGAAATTGCTTCTGGATCCTGGAGTCGCCCACGCCTGTGATTTTCGGTTCCAACACAAGGACGGTTCCTGGCGGGTGTTTGAGGGCATCGGAAGGAACCTTCTGCATGATCCCGTCATCCGGGGTATCATTATCAATTCCCGCGACATCACCGAGCGGGAACAGACGGACGCCATTCTGCGTCAAAGTGAGGAACTCTTCCGCTCCCTCAGCGCCAGTTCGCCCTTGGGGGTCTTCCTGATCGATTACGACGGACGTTTCACCTATGTCAATGCGCGCTGTCGTGAAATCTGTGGGTTCTCGTTGATGGAATGCCAGGACAACCGCTGGCTTGAGTTTATCCACCCGGAAGATCGCGTGCCGTTTACCAAGCGGTGGCATGATTTCACGACCGGGTGTGCCCGGGATTTCCACGACGAATTCCGCGTCAAGCACCGCAATGGTTTCATGCGCTGGGCGCAGATTCGGGCCGCGCCGATGCTTTCTGACGAGGGTGCGCGGGGGGGATTTGCCGGCACTATCGAAGATATCACCGAGCGTAAACGGGCCGAGGGAGCACACCTCCGCCTGGCAGAAATCGTCGAATCTTCGAATGACGCAATCGTCAGCACCAATCTGGAAGGGACCGTGACGAGCTGGAATGCCGCCGCGGAGCGCCTGTATGGTTATTCCGCCGAGGAAATCATAGGACAATCCATCGCGCGGATCACGCCCGAGGAGCGTCGTCAGGAAAAACTCGCTGTTCTCCGGCGTGTCTCCAACGGCGAGCACGTGAGCCGTTTCGAGTCCTCCTGCGTCGCCAAGGGCGGCCACCGCATCCCGGTGTCGCTGACCGTTTCCCCGGTCAAGGATGCGTTGGGCAACATCATCGGAACGTCCGCCATCAGCCTTGACATCACCGAGCGCAAACGAGTGGAGGAGCAATTGCACTTGCAGAGTGCGGCCCTGGAGGCAGCGGCCAACGGCATCACCATCACGGACAGCCAAGGCAAGATTCTCTGGGTCAATCGGGCGTTCACGACTCTAACCGGCTACAAGGCCGAAGAGGTAATCGGGAAAAACCCGCGGGTGCTCCAATCGGGCCAACATGACAAGGCCTTCTATCAGAAGCTCTGGCAGACCATCCTGTCGGGTCAGGTTTGGCTTGGGGAAGTGATCAACAAGCGCAAGGATGGCAGCTTGTACACCGAGGACATGACGGTCACGCCGCTGCGCGATGCCGGTGGAACCATCTCCTGGTTTATCGCTATCAAACAGGACGTCACCGCCCGCAAGGCTGCCGAACAAGCCCTGCGCGAGGCCAACACCCGCCTCGAACGGGCTAACGAAGATTTGAAGTCCGCTCAGCAGAAGGTCGTGCAACAGGAACGGTTGCGCGCGTTGGGCACCATGGCCAGCGGCGTTGCCCACGATTTCAATAACGCGCTGGCCGCGATTCTCGGTTTCAGTGAATTGCTGCTGGTTCGGCCCGAGATGCTTGACGACAAGGATAAGGCTAGACGCTATATCGAAATGATGAACATCGCCGCCAAGGATGCCGGCAACGTCGTCAACCGCCTCCACGAATTCTACCGCCATCGCGAACAGGGCGAAGTATTTGCTCCTATCGACCTCAACCACCTCGTGGAGGAAGCCATCTCGCTCACCCAGCCGAAATGGAAGACGCAAGCCGAAGCGCGCGGCATTACCATTCGCACCAAAACGGGTTTGCACGAGATTCCCCCGATTCTGGGCAACGCCGCAGACATGCGCGAGGCACTCACCAACCTGATATTCAATGCCGTCGACGCCATGCCGCATGGGGGCGTGATCACCATCTGCACACGTAGCCACGATTCGCACGTCACTCTCGAAGTCGCCGACACCGGCACAGGCATGACCGAGGAAACGCGCCGCCGCTGCCTTGAACCGTTCTTCACCACCAAGGGAGAACGCGGCTCCGGCCTCGGCTTGGCCATGGTGTATGGGATTGTCCAGCGCCACGAGGGGACGATCGACATCCGAACACAACTCGAAAAGGGCACAACCTTCATCCTTTCGTTCCCCGCACAGTCCCAGCCGAAGGCAGATTCCAGCAGCCCGGTGTCCGCGTCCGCCACAGTCACGCCGAAACGAGTGCTCCTGGTCGACGACGAGGAGATCGTGCGCAATGTGCTGAACGAGTATCTGATCAACGACGGCCACAGCGTCGAACTTGCCGTCAACGGCAAGGACGGGCTCGACAAGTTCCGTAAAGGCCGGTTTGACGTGGTAATCCTCGACCGGGCCATGCCCGATATGAGCGGCGATCAGGTCGGCTCTGCCATCAAGTCCAGTTCCCCCAACCTGCCCGTCATCATGCTCACGGGATTTGGCGCCATGATGGAAGCATCAG
>CAZAQZ010000091.1:0-9158 GCA_964487175.1 uncultured Verrucomicrobiota bacterium
ACCAAGCCACTCGGATAACTTCTCCATCGCATGACGCATGCGCACCGTGTCGCTTGGCCCATCGAGCGCGTCATCGGCAACCAGCTTGCTGCCTTGGATGGTCTGGAGGAAGGTATCGTGAAGTTCTCGAGTAATTCGGGTCCGTTCGTTTACTCGTTCCTCGAGACGAAGCTCAATGATTTTCCGCGCTATCGCCCAGACAAAGAACGTGGCGATGGAAAAGGTAGATACCGCCATCGCCGGCACGAGAACAAGAATTCTGTCCTGCACCGTCCTCATATTAGCCTCGGATTGTGAGCGTTCTTTGACGAAGTCCTGGTCGACGATTCTCACTAGTGCAGAGGCTTGGAGTTCGACCGGCTCCAGTCTGTCGGTGACCCGAAAGTGAACTGCCTCCCAGTCGCCAGATGAGGCCAAGGCAGTTATGGCGTTGAACTGAGCGGGTAGGCTAATTTCAATCGCTTCGAGAGTCGGCAGAAAGAGAGGATCTACCTGGGTTCCAGACGGCAAACGGGTGAGATCCACCTTCGTTTGTTGAATTTGCTCAAGAAGATTGCTCTGCAAGGTCTCATACTCGGTTGTCAAAACGTATGCATTCTTTGACTGTGCCAATTCATCCGACCTCTGCTTAAATGACAAGAGGCTTCCCTGAAGACGCAGAACTGAAATCATTTGCTGACTCACGCCCGAGAGACGATCTGCCTGAAGCCGAGCGATACGGAATTGCCAAATCAGCAGCCCGTTCCCACCTAAAATCAATGCGACTAGCAAAACAAATGTCAGCGTTAAACGCGGACCGAAGTTGAGATACCTAGCGTCTATTGACTTCATCTTGAGCTCGCTATCCGTCCGCAACTATAGCGGTATCAAAGGAGATACCACTTGTCCGGTCTAACCTCAATTCAATTCTTAGCGGGCGGACCAGTGCGGAAACCCGTGATCTTGACTAGATACTTTTCCAATTCCGACGCCGCTTCTGGCGCGCGTCTTTCTCCAGTCAATACCGAATGCACGGCTCCGAAGTAAGCTCTGGTAACTTGTTCATACGAGCGCGCGGCAACCCTGGAAGGCCGACTAACCACAACAGCTCTTAGTGGACCTGGTTTCTTCGAGTCTTTGTACGAGTCGGCGATCGGCGCAATATCGTAAACAATGACCTGCGAAGAGACAAAGGGATTGGAAACAGTGCCGTTCTTTGACGATTCAATCTGTTCCCGAAGCAGAAACCGGATAAGAGCCGCGTCTTCTCGAGGGTGAAGTGAATATCTAGAAACAGCCAAGCCCAACCCGCCCAAGGTGCTCGCGCTCGCCATAGACCCGCCGGGAAGAGTTGTATAGCCCTCATCGACTGGGACCTGGCGGTCCCACTGGCCGAGTCGCAACTGCTCGCCGTTCGTTGAAAACCCTCCGGGCTCAGCTCCCCATGCACGGACAAATGCGGCTCTTCCCGACTCAAAAGCGTTGTATGCATCAATCTCCCTGTACTCCACGGTGCTGGGTGGTGATATCCAGCCGATCCAGCGTCTGGCCCGTTGCCACGCCCGAATCGCCGCAGGATTGTTCACACTTATTGTGCTGTCACTCTCAATAATCCGTCCTCCTCCTTCGTCGACTTGCCATTCCAAGGCGTTGCAAGTCAAAGATTCAGCAGCAGCTCCCGGCCAGACATAACCCCAAAAATCTTTCTTGCCTTTTGCGCGCTCGCTTGTTTGGATTCGCGCAGCCATCCTCTCAAGTTCGTCCCACGTCCTTGGAGGATGATCATAGCCATATTCGCGGAGTAGGTCAGCTCGATACACCAGAACGCCCGCTTGAATCTGATAAGGAATCGCCACAATCTTGTCGTCTACTCTGTAGCTGGACGCCAAACTCGGCCCCATAGACGAAATTTCAGCCGCAAAATACGGCCGTAGGTCGGTTAAATCCCCCTGTAGCACTCCCAACCAAGTAACATCGATCTGCAAGACATCTGGGCCGGATCCACCCTCCTGCAAGAGCTTGCGGGTTAGAGTCAACTGGTCGAGCGTCTCTTCCTGAACTCCCCGAAGATGCCTGAGGCCCACACCCGTTTCTCGCGTAAACTTTCGCGATAATGCCTCCGTCGCGGGTAACTCGCCTGAAGGTATCCATCCAAGACGAAGGTAATTAAGTGTCACGGGCTCTGGCGCGGACTGGTGGCAGGCGCCCAATGTCGCTGCAATCAACATTGGGATCAGCATTCTCAAAAGAATAGCCGTCGGACGGTATTTCGGCCCCATAAAAACCTCGAGTCCTCTTCCTAGATTTTTCTACAGGTGGGGTCAGATTTGAAGGCGGCCGCGTCGATCGCAATCGTCAATGCGTGAATCCAATCATTGGCCAAAACTTGTAGATCGCCCAGTCTCTAATCCGGCCAGCCACGGAAACGACTGCGCCTGCTCGTATCTCGACATTACCGGATTCGCCGCTTTCGCCGAAAGGCGATATCTACAGCCTGCGCCCTGTAACCTTCTAAAGGATTACGCGATTAGATTTGCAGCAGGCCGCGCCGGAGCGCAATGGTGACCGCGTGGGTCCGGTCATTGGCGCCGAGCTTGTCCACGAGATTCTTGATGTGAAAGTTAACGGTCGTCTCTGCAATTGCCAGTTCATCGGCAATTTGCTTGTTGCGATGGCCATCCCGGATGAACCGAAGTACTTCCAGTTCACGGGTCGTCAGATCTTCGTCGCCCAGATGTTCGGCGAGGCGGGCGGCCACCTCCGCTGGAACGTGTCGCCGCCCGGCGTGGACCGATCGGACGACGGCGAGCAATTCATCTTTCGGCATACTCTTAAGGATGTAAGCCGATGCTCCCGCGCGCAGTGCCCGCTGGATCTCGCCATCGCTGTCGGAGGTTGTCAGCATGACGATGTTGGCTCGTGGAAACTCTCCCCGAATTGCGATCAGGGTATCAGTGCCGTTGGCGCCAGGAAGCCGAAGGTCCATCAGAGTGATATCGGGCCGATGAAGCCGGAACTCCGCCATAGCCTCCACCGCATTCGCCGCCTGCGCAACAAGAAGCATGTCCTGCTGAGAGCCTATGATCGTAGCCAGTCCCTCGCGAAAGACCGGATGATCCTCTACGCTGAGGATGCGAATTGGCTCTGCGTGGACCAAGGGGGAAACCTCATTCCCGCAAATTGTAGCCCGGTGATCGCGTTGAAGGCCAAGGATTTGATGTGGCCCTCAAAATCAAGAGACGGCGCGGTGGACAGATGGCGGTTACGCCAAAGTTCGCCGACAGCTCCCATGACGAATGCAGGCGACGTTCATTGCCTGTAGAAAAATGCAGCGCAAAAGCTACTGAACTTAGGGTGGTGACAAATCTTGCTTGCGTTCATTCTGGAGACTGTGAACGCTGGCGAATCCCGGCCATCTGGCACGGTTAGTACCCACCAGCTCCCAATCGGCGCTACATCGGAGATGAGTCGGTGTAGTATCTGACGCCCTGCATCGCATTGTCAACTGCGCAATCCCGTATGCAGGACCAGGATGGCTTTCTACCTGTCGACTCTGTCGCCTCCAGTCCTTAAGGAGGGCAAAAGGCATGACACGCAAAACAAATCGTGAAGATTTGTGGCAGGAACCATTCCGGGAGCGCCATGTATCGCTTACCGCTATTGCCGAAGCGCTTTTGGATCGGGGAATATCGACCGATCAAATTCACAATAATGCATTGTCGACACTGCTAGGTCATCCATTCGACGAAGTGTTCGGGCCAGTCTCTGCGCTCCGCGCAGTGGTGAAAGCTGTCATTGCTCACACCGATGAGGCTAGCAAGTCACAGGTCAACTTCGCGTCGCCAGTTTCGATCGAGACTGGAAATCTTGAAACCCTACCGATCGAGGCGTCACCATGGCCCGAACGTGCAGTGCATATTCTGCGCAAGGTCTTGCATTATTCACGCCGCGACACTGCGCTACTTCTCGGCTTGAGCGATGCAAACGTCGATCAGCTCTACAACAATGCGGAAAAGAGGAGCATAAGCTCTTTGGCCAAGACGCCTATCCTCCCGCGCGAGGTAATCACAAATGCTTCACGACAAACGCCGACAGCCCGCTCGATGGCAATTGCTTCTTCCGAATCTATTCGCTAAAGGAGCATCAAAATGAAAACTTCAATGAAGCCTGTATGGGCAGCACGAGTAATGTCTCAATCCCTTTGCATCGCATTGTTGCTGTTACCCAGTTGCACAGTCTCGGCGCAAGACGCTCACCATCCTGTGAAGAACATCGTCTTGGTGCATGGTGCGTGGGCAGATGGCTCTGGTTGGAAAGGTGTGTACGACATCCTTGTCAAGGATGGCTATAACGTCAGCATCGTTCAAGAGCCGGAGACGACCTTCCAAGACGATGTCGCCGCTACGAAGCGCATGCTTTCACTGCAGGACGGGCCATGCATTCTTGTCGCTCACAGCTACGGCGGAGCCGTAATTACCGAAGCGGGTACAGACCCGGTCGTAGCCGGGCTTGTTTACATCGCTGCCCACATGCCGGACGCGGGAGAGAATGAGTCTGACAACGGCAAGCGCTTCCCAAGCGAACTAAGCAAGTCGAACGCGATAAAGGCGACGGCAGACGGATTCACTTATCTCGATCCGGCACAGTTTCATCAGTATTTCGCGGCAGATCTATCGGTCGAACAGGCGGCATTCATGGCGCGATCGCAAGTGCTGAACGCTGCCGTCAACTTCAAGGCGGTCATCACGAACCCTGCCTGGAGAAGCAAGCCGAGCTGGATGTTGGTAGCTGGAGCCGACAGAACCATTAACCCAGACCTTGAGCGCTGGTATGCCAAGCGAGCCAACAGTCATACGGTTGAAGTCGCAGGCGCCAGTCACTCGGTCTATGTTTCCAGGCCGAAGGAGGTCGCAGCTCTCATCGAGGACGCTGCAAAACACGGGCAGTAGAAGGACCTAGAAGCGATAGGAATCAGGTCGCTGACCGTTCCATTTCCATCCATGAACAGGATGTGTATAGTGTCTCGGAATCAAGCGCGCATTTGGAGCTTCCGGCTGACTGTCCCAGCGATTCTTCGCGTTTGCGGAGTCGGCTCGCTCGTCTTCGCGTTACTTCAGTTCGTTCGTCCCGAACTGAAGAATCCCCCGGTCAGCGATGAGCTACAGGCGCCATCTGAGATCGAGGCCATATTCAAGCACTCTTGCTATGGCTGCCACTCGAACGAAACTAAATTGCCGTGGTTCGACCAAGTGGCGCCAGCTTACTGGATCGTCTCCCGAGACGTGCATCGGGCCAGGACGCAACTGAACTTTTCAGAAATCGGAGCACTGCCCGAAGAGCAGCGGAAGTTGATCTTATTCGATGCCTTCAATCAGATCCAACTCGGCGCGATGCCTCTACCCAGATATCGGACTGTGCACCCAGACTCCGCCGTAACTCCGGAACAGTTGGCCATTCTGCGGAACTATCTGACACCTAGATCGCCGGAGCCGCCGGCCACTCTCTCCGAAATCCAGGCAGCAGACCGCGAATACGGGCGGTGGATCGAAAGCAACGGAGCAACCCGCACGATTCAGAACACGCTATCGGGTGTGCCCTTCCACCCCGAGTACAAGACGTGGAAAGAGATAGGCAGCACCGAGCGAATCGAAAACAACACAATACGTGTTGTTCTCGGCAACGATCTTGCGGTGAAGGCAATCGCTGAGAACCATATCAATCCCTGGCCGGACGGAGCCATCATCGCGAAGGTCACCTGGCATGAGCAGCCGGACCCAAATGGGGTTGTTCAACCCGGACAGTTCGTTCAAGTGGAGTTCATGATTCGAGATCGCGAGAAGTACCACTCCACCGTGGGATGGGGCTGGGGAAGATGGATCGGGACCGACCTGAAGCCAGACGGCCACACAGTGGATTTCGCAAATCGCCAGTGCGTCAACTGTCATCTCGCTGTGCAAGGAAACGATTACGTCTTCACCATGCCGATCAGAAATTAACAATGAGGCGCGAAAGTGGCAATGATCCGGGTGCTTACCGCAGGTCTTCTTCTCGTGCTAGCGGGATGTTCGCAAACGAACCCGCTGGTGCGGACTCAGTTCAATCGTGACGCGGGCATATCCGGAGATCTGCCCTATGCCCCACTCCGGTGGGAGGTTATGACTTGCACAATCAACCATAACGACCACACAGTCGCCACCGTTTTCGGGAATACTCAAGCCATCGCGTATGCGCGCAAGAACGTCTCGCACCAGTATCCGGATGGATCAGTAATATCCAAAATCACATGGTCTCAACAGCACGACTCTCGGTGGTTCGGGGGAAACATACCCGGCAAGGTGCTATCAGTTGAGTTCCTCGAAGTGCAAGCCCCCACTAATCACAGTCGGATCCACCTGTACACAATGTATGGCGGGTCGCCTTTGAAAAGATTGACTTCGACAGAAGAAAGAGTCCCCATCGGACGAGCCGCGGAACTCCTTGCACAACGGGCAGCGGTCATGCCCTGAAACTGCTCCATGCAGAGAACTTCTTCAGTGATGATTGCGTGATGGGATCAAATGACTTAACTCGAAGGCGCGCTCGCAGTATCTGAGGGTGGAGTTCGAGTGTTAAGAAAGGAGTGATACGGATGGCACAGCATGCGTTGGAACTGATACGGAATTCGTGGACGACGCGGCGCGATGAGAAACAACGTCGCATGCGATCGGTCCAGCCCTGGATGCGAGGCCCCATACTGCCCAAGGCCAATATTATCGAGGCGCTCGAAGCCCTTATCCTCAGCGGCGATAGAGTTGTGCTCGAGGGGGACAATCAGAAGCAAGCAGACTTCCTGTCGCGATCCCTCGCGCAGTGCGATCCGAAAACGCTTCACGACCTTCACCTCGTCATCTCCAGCATTAGCCGTCCTGAGCACTTGACCATCTTTGAACTCGGCATAGCGCGGAAGGTGGATTTTGCATTCGCTGGCCCGCAGAGCCTGCGTGTTGCTCAGTTGCTGGAAGACGGCATCCTTGAGATCGGAGCGATCCATACCTACGTGGAGCTTTATGCTCGACTGCTGGTTGATCTGATTCCGCATACTGTTCTGGTGTGCGCGGAACAAGCGGACCGCGACGGCAATCTTTATACCGGGCCGAACACGGAAGACACACCAGTGATCGTGGAGGCGGCAGCCTTCCATGACGGCATTGTCATCGTGCAAGTGAATGAGATTGTCGACAAGCTGCCCCGCGTGGACATTCCAAGCTCATGGGTGGATGTCGTGGTGCTCGCCGACCGGCCATTTGCCGTCGAACCACTTTTTACACGCGATCCGCGGCACATCCACGAGTTGCAGATCCTGATCGGCATGATGGTGATCCGGGGCGTGTACGAAAGACACCAGGTGCGCTCGTTGAACCATGGCATTGGCTTCGATACCGCCGCGATCGAACTGTTGCTGCCGACTTACGGCGAATCTCTTGGGTTGCGCGGCAAAATCTGTGAGCACTGGACGCTGAATCCTCATCCGACAATGATTCCGGCCATCGAGAGCGGTTGGGTTAAGAGCATGCACTGCTTCGGCAGTGAGGTCGGTATGGACGAATATATTCGCGCGCGCCCGGATATTTACTTCACCGGGCGCGATGGCAGCCTGCGCTCAAACCGTGTACTGTGCCAGCTTGCCGGGCAATACGCTGTGGACGCATTTGTGGGCGCCACGCTGCAGATGGACGGAGACGCCAATTCCTCGACCGTGACAACCGGAAGGCTGGCCGGCTTTGGCGGAGCGCCCAACATGGGCAGCGATGCGCGCGGACGCCGTCACACAACGCCTGCATGGCTCGACATGATTACAAGCAAAGATCAAGTGGCCCGCGGCCGCAAGCTGGTGGTGCAGACGCTGGAGACATTCCATGACGGAAGAACCCCGGCATTCGTAGAGACACTAGATGCAATTGCGGTGGGCAGGAAGGCATCCATGCCGATTGCGCCAGTGATGATCTATGGCGACGATGTGACCCATGTGGTGACCGAGGAAGGCGTCGCCTATCTTTACAAAGCAGAAGGCACGGAGGAACGTAGGAGCGCGCTGGCGGCGGTGGCTGGTGTCAGCCCTATAGGCCTGCGAGCAAAACCCGAGCAGACCAAGACGCTCCGGCACAGAGGCATTGTCGCGCTGCCCGAGGATCTTGGTGTACATCGCAGACAGGCTACCCGTTCGCTTCTTGCGGCCCGCAGCATGGAAGACCTTATTGCATGGTCCGGCGGCCTATATAAGCCCCCTGCCAAGTTCAGGAGCTGGTGATGACAACCATGCGGCTGCAGCTCTCCTTGCAGGAATACCCCGAACAACACAAAGCGCGGTATCTTGCGCAGCTGGCGTGCAACGCCATGGTCGCAGAGGCGGTGCTGACACCGAAACCCGGCTTGGTGGATGGCCGCGGAGCTGGTTCACACACTGATCTCACATTGGAGCTCATGGTGCGATCTGCATGCGCTATCGAGCCGTTCTTTGCGGAGATGGGAGTGCTGGCAAAAGAAAACGAACTCTGCCCAAGGCTGCGCGAGGAGTTGGCGGTCATTGGACGTGCAGCAGAAAAGGCGATGTTCCTCGCGAGTGCAGGCACCAACACGCACAAGGGAGCAATCTGGATCATCGGATTGCTTGTGGCAGGGGCTTCTCGCAATGAAGGAATTTTGCAGATTGTGGAAACGGCAGCCGAAATCGCACGCATTCCCGACCGCCAATTCCCACGGCTAGCCACGCACGGTGACGCGGTCAGACGCCGCTTCGGGGCCCGTGGTGCTCGGGGCGAGGCCGAGGACGGTTTTCCGCATGTCGTGAAATACGCCCTGCCCACCCTGAAACGCTGTTTGGCCGCGGGCGCCGCACCGGCCGTTGCGCGCTTGAATGCTCTGATGGCCGTGATGTGCCACCTGGAGGACACCTGTCTGCTCTACCGGGGTGGAAAGCGGTCCCTTCGGGAGATGCAACGCGGCGCCGGACGTGTGCTGGATGCGGGCGGAGCATCAACCAGAGAAGGCATGGAGCAATTGTTGTTGCTGGACACTGCGGCAAAGATGCGCGGTGTCTCGCCAGGCGGTTCAGCCGACCTGCTGGCGGCCACGATCTTTCTCAACAGCGTTGAAGACAGTGGCTGGGCTACAGCCCAGTCCGCGGAGAGGGGTCAACATGG
>CAZAQZ010000092.1:0-9123 GCA_964487175.1 uncultured Verrucomicrobiota bacterium
GTGCTGTTCGAGTTGAGTCCGCAGCTCGAACTCGTCCATCGGCTGGCTCCGTGCCTGATGATGTTGTTCATTCACCTGATTTGTCGCCGTTCCGGCCCAATTATATGACAGGAAACCGGCGCGGCGAAAAGTGACTAAAAAACGCTGTCTCCCGTGCAACTTCTGAAAACGGGAGTAGATTATCGGACAGGCTCACTATCATGTTCGGCTTCAAAACCAGACGGCGCAACCGCTTGCGGGCGCCACCGTTCCCGGGATCATGGATGGCTGTCATCCGGCGCAACGTGCCGTGCTACGAGCGGCTTTCGTTGCAGGAGAAGCAACAATTGCAGGGCGACATCCAGGTCTTTGTCGCGGAAAAGAATTTTGAAGGCTGCGGTGGGCTGGAGATCACTGACGAAATCAAGGTCACCATCGCGGCCTACGCGTGCATCCTGTTGTTGAATCGCCCACATGAATACTATCCCCGCCTGCACTCGATCCTTGTCTATCCTGACGCCTACCCGGTGAAGGTCGCGCGGCAGGGACCGGGAAACCTGTTTGTCGAAGGCCACGAAATGCGGGCCGGCGAATCATGGCGCACCGGAGCGATCGTTCTCTCGTGGAACCATGTGCTGCACCGGCCCGACGAAGTGCAGGATGGACGCAACGTGGTGCTTCACGAGTTTGCGCACCAACTCGACCAGGAAAAAGGATTCGCCAACGGCGCGCCGATCCTGCCGCGGACATTCCAATATGCAACCTGGGCGCGCACACTCGGCCGCGAGTTTCAGGAATTGTCAGAAGCCGCCGCCGAGAACCGTCCCACTTTGCTCGACAAATACGGCGCCACGGACCCCGCCGAATTCTTCGCCGTCGCCACCGAATATTTCTTTGAGAAACCCCATCAATTCAGAGACCGACATCCCGAACTCTACAGCGAATTGAAATCCTTCTACCACCAGGATCCCGCCTCGAGTCGGGAACGAGAGATCGAGGTCAGGGGTTAGACGGTTTGCCAACCAAGGCCTTTCAGCTCTTGCGTTCTGCAGTGCGTTGTCCATGACGAATGTGGGCAGTGAATCCGCGTTGCGTGGCTGCCGAGCCGAATCGTCCATCCTTACGAACCGCGATGACGGCAGCCATGATATTCTTCGTTTCCGGTTTGCGTCGAATCATGAAGTGGATGGCCTGATCACAGGCACGTTGGGCCGTTGCGCCGCGGTGCATGGCTTCGACGACGCGGCTGGTGAGGCTGAACCTGTAGATCTCTTCGCCCAAACCGGTCGCGACAGCCGCGCCGGCTTGATCATCGGCATAGAGGCCGGCACCCACAATGGGTGAATCGCCTACGCGGCCCGGCAATTTCCAACGTGTCCCACTGGTGGAACAGGCGACAACAACGTGACCCGCGTGCCAGCCGATGAGGCCGACGGTATCGTGTCCTTCGGCTTCTTGTTGCTTTCGTTGTCGCCACCGGCGATTCGCTTCCGGTGTCAACAAACAATGTCGACGGAACCCCTGTCGGGCGGCAAATTGCTGGGCTCCCTTGCCGACGAGAAGAGTGTGTGGCGTGCGTTCCATGACGCGGCGGGCCACGGAGATCGCCGGCAGAAAATCCTGCATTCCGGCTACACCGCCAGCGCGCAATTGGTTCCCTTCCATCCAGGCAGCGTCCAATTCGACGACGCCCGCCTGGTTCGGTGATCCGCCGCGACCAACAGAATGGACGCGCCGGTCCATTTCAATGGCAATAACGCCTTGTTCGACGGAATCCATCAAGAGCTGCGGCGTGTCGTTGACTTCGCTGAAATGCTTTTCCCAATAGCGCCAGGCTTTGTTGACGGCCACGCGGCCAAACCACCACGTTGCGGCGAAAAGCGGTTGCATGCCAGGAAGCTTGGTTCAAAGAAGCCGGTCTTTCAATGCCGGTGATGATCCGATGAAAACCAGTTGACACGATTCTTGCTGGATGTTAAACATACATTTGAAACAGTTGTTTAAGATGTCAACAAAAACTGAACTTGCATTACAAATGCGCTTAAAGCTGCTAGAATCAGCTGGGGAAGCATTTGCGGATAAAGGGTTTGCGAAGGCAACGATCCGGGAGATATGTGACCGGGCCGGCGCCAATGTCGCGGCGGTTAACTATTACTTCCGTGATAAAGAAGGCCTCTATTTGGAGGCGATTAAATACTGGTCAGAGGAGAGCCGAAAGAAGTACCCTCACGATCTTGACCTTGACCCCCATGCAACGACTGAGGAGAAATTGCATGCGTTTGTCCGGTCTTTCCTGTTCCGCATGCTGGACAAAAGCCGGCCGGGTTGGCACGGTAAGCTCATCGCACGAGAAATGGTCGAACCAACTGGCGTTCTTGATGGTCTAATTGAGACCGCCTACCGGCCCATGAATGATCGACTTCGCCAGATTATCCGGGAACTTGGGAGAGACCGACTGAGCGATGTCGAGGTGCGCCTTTGTTCGAGAAGCATTTTGGGTCAATGCCTCTATTATCGGTTCGCGCGGCCGGTGATCAGCAGGCTCGATCCGGAGGACACATTTGAGCCGCCTGACATCGAGCGGCTGGCGGACCACATTACGGGGTTCTCGGTGCAGGGGATCCGAGAGTTAGCGGAGGAAAAGGAGATTGTTCCGAAGTAGAATCGGAAAGGCAAGTCCATGGCTAGGACCAAATCTAGGCTTAAGTGGGTCGTATTGGTGGTGGTGGCGTTTGCCATCGCATTCCTGGGATGGTGGTATATCAAGTGGCGCAACGGCGAAGCGCCCACCTACCAGACTGCCCCTGTTACCCGCGATGATCTGATCCAGTTTGTCACCGCGACGGGACAGATCAACCCCATCACCAACGCCCAGGTAGGCAGCCAGATCTCGGGGACGGTCCTGAAGTTGTACGCCGATTTCAATTCGGCCGTGACGGGCGGGCAACTGATTGCGGAGATCGATCCGGCCATCTACAAGGCGGCTGTCGATTCGGCTGAAGGCGATGTCGCCAGTGCAAAGGCCGGCTTGGAGCTGGCTCGCATCAATGAAGCGCGCGAAAAACAGCTGCTTGACGCCAAACTGGTCCCGCCCTCCGACTACGATCAGACGGTGGCGACGCTGCACCAGGCTGAGGCGACATTGAAAATGAAGGATGCGACGCTGGAAACGGCCCAGGTGAACCTCCACTATTGCAAGATTTACTCTCCGGAAGACGGCACCGTCATTTCCCGCAACGTCGATGTTGGTCAAACCGTGGCCGCGAGCCTGAGCGCGCCGATCCTGTACCAAATCGCCAACGATATGAAAACCATGCAGATTGATGCCAGCGTGGCGGAGGCGGATATCGGCAACGTGGCACCAAAACAGACAGTGAATTTTTCGGTCGACGCATTTCCGTACAGGACCTTCCACGGCACGGTGTCGCTGATCCGCAATTCGTTCAGCAACGTCCAGAATGTCGTCACGTACGACTCTGTGATTGCGGTGGACAACAAGGATTTGAAACTGCGGCCGGGCATGACCGCCAATGTTTCGATCATCGTCGCGCAACGGGAAAATGCCATGAAGATCCCCAACGCGGCGCTGCGCTTCCGCCCGCTGGATGCGCCGCCGACCGCGAAGGCGCCGCCGACTACGTCCGCGGCGCCTGGTGGCCAGAAATCGGAAGGCCACAAGCAGGGTGAGCGTCAGTTTTCCAGGACTGTCTATGTGCTGCCTCCGGGAAGCAACAAGCCGCAACCTGTGCAGATCAAGATCGGCATCAGCGATGGCACGAGCACTGAGGTGGTGGAAGGGCTGAAGGATGGCGATCAAGTGGTCACGGGAGTTGTGATCTCACAGGCCAGTTCCGGGCAATCCGCCAATCCGTTCGCTGGAGGAAGGCGATTCTAGCGGGTTCATCATCATGGTGACGACCGCCACCCATGCATCAAAAGAGATCGCCGACGTTTCCGTGGGCGTAATTGTTGCCTCACGCACCGTGGTTCACCGCAGGAGGGCGTTCTGATGAGCGCGGTGATCAGGCTGGAGGACGTCCACAAGACGTATCACACCGGTGACGTTGAAGTGCAGGCTGTGCGGGGCGTCACGCTGGAGATCGACAAGGGAGAATTCGTAGCGGTGATGGGCGCAAGTGGCTCGGGTAAATCCACCCTGATGAACATTCTCGGCTGCCTCGATCGTCCCAGCCAAGGCCGGTATTTTCTCGATGGAGCAGACGTTTCCAATCTCGACCGCGACGAGCTTGCGGTGATTCGCAATAACAAACTGGGGTTCGTCTTCCAGGGATTCAACTTGCTGGCCCGGACTTCGGCGCTGGAAAACGTCGAGTTACCGATGCTTTACACGCACGATCATCTTTCCGCCCAGGAACAGCGGGAAAAAGCCTTGCATGCGCTGGAGATCGTCAGCCTTTCCGATCGCGCCGATCATCATCCCAATCAGCTTTCCGGAGGCCAACAGCAGCGTGTCGCCATCGCCCGCGGTCTCGTCAATCACCCCGCCGTGCTGCTGGCCGACGAACCCACCGGCAATCTCGATACCCGCACGAGCATCGAAATCATGGGCGTGTTCCAACGGCTCAACGAGCAGGGCATCACGATCGTGATGGTTACGCATGAACTTGACATCGCTTCCTATACCAAGCGCAACGTCGTCATGCGCGACGGCGTGGTCATTGCCGATATAACAGTGACCAATCGGCTGATGGCCCAGGAGGAATTGCAGCGCCTGCAAAAAGCGCAACAAGAGGTGAAACTCTCGCCATGAGAATTTTGGCCACATTAAGGATGGCGTTGCGCGCCTTGCGTCGTAATAAGATGCGCTCGGTGCTTACCACCCTGGGCATCATTATCGGCGTCGGTGCGGTCATCGCGATGGTCGGCGTCGGCAACGGCGCCAAGGCGCAGGTCGAAGCCCAGATTGCCAGTCTCGGCCAGAACGTGATCCTCATCTTCGCGGGGAATTTTAACAGCGGCGGCGTCCGCAGCGGATGGGGCGGCGCAGGCACTTTGACGTTGACCGACGCGCAGGCGATCCAGCGCGAGATTCCTGGCGTGGTCGCCGTCAGCCCTGAAGTGCGCGGCGGCGCCCAGGTGGGCGCCGGCAACCAGAACTGGTCCACGACCGTGCTCGGGGAGTCCCCTGAGTACTTCGACATCCGCCAGTGGCCGCTGGTGGAAGGCGCCGTTTTTACGGAGCAGGACGTGCGCAGCGCCAACAAGGTCGCCATTATTGGCAAGACTGTTGCGACGCAACTCTACGGTAACGATGATCCCATCGGCCAGGTGATGCGAATCAAGAACGTGCCCTTTATCATCGTGGGCATTCTCACGTCGAAAGGTCTGTCTGTGATGGGCTCCGATCAGGACGATATTGTCATCGTTCCTTACACCAGCGGTATGAAACGCATCATGGGCACAACCGTGTTGCGCACCATCAATGTGCAGGGCGCCACCATCAATCTCCTTCCCAGCATCCAACGGCAAATCTCCGACCTCCTGCGCCAGCGCCACCGCATCACCCAGGGCAAGGACGATGATTTCACCGTCCGCAATCAGCAGGAAATTGCCGATGCGGCCACCGCCACCACGAAGGTGATGACGCTGCTGCTCGGCGCGATCGCCAGCGTCTCGCTGCTGGTCGGCGGGATCGGCATCATGAACATCATGCTGGTCAGCGTCACCGAACGCACGCGCGAGATCGGCATTCGCATGGCCGTGGGCGCACATGGGACTGACATTCTGCTGCAGTTTCTCATCGAGGCGATCACTCTCAGTTCGCTGGGGGGAATCATCGGGATCATCCTCGGCCTCGGCGGGGCCAAAACCCTGTCCGCCGTTGCCCATTGGCCCACGCTTGTCTCAGTCTCCTCAATCGTTATCGCGTTCCTGTTCAGCGCTGCGGTCGGAGTTTTCTTTGGTTTCTATCCGGCCCGTAAAGCCTCCAACCTCGATCCAATCGATGCACTGCGATATGAATGAACTCATGAATACAGCCCGAAACTTTCGTATTCCAGCCCGCGCCATGGGCGTGGCGGTGACGGCGTGGATGCTGGCAGCCGTCTTGATGACGGGTCCCCGCGCCAGCGCCCAGACAAACACAACAGCAACTCCCGACACCAACCTGCCGTTCGTCGCAACGGACTCGGAGCCGGCAGGCGCGCCCGCCGAGCCGTCCAACGCGGTCGCGGCGGTGGTGGACAACATGCAGACCAACACTCCGGGCAGGGCGCCAAAAGGGAATTATCAGTTGTTCGGCTTCAAGCCTCTTTCCCCGGAAGCGGAAAGTAACGCCATTGCGGAGGCCACCAATGCCACCATACAGGCAACCGACCAGACCAACGCCGTGAAGATGCTTTCGTTGGAGGAGTGCGTCGCGCGGGCGCTGACGAATAATTTCGACGTGAAGATCCAGCGCCTCAACCCCAGCATTCAGAACTGGGGCGTGGTAATCGCCCAAGGCGAATACGATCCGACACTCTCGGGGTCAGCCAGCTATGAGAACTCTTTGATACCGGAACCGGGCAATATTCCCACGATCCGGGAAGAGACCTCTCCGTCGCTATTAAGTTTGGGCGGCAGATTGGCGAGTGGGGCGACGTATGATCTCTCGTCTTCCAGCACCCGATTCACAGCCGCGCCGACGGTGTCTCCTGCATTTCCCATCATCAGCACGAACTTCACCTACACCGGCACGACATCGCTCCAAGTGAGCCAACCGTTGTTGAAGAATTTTGGCTTCGATGTCAATACGGCGGTCATCCGGATTGCGCGCAAGAGCCGGGACATCGCCGTGCAGAATTTTCTCCTGCAGATGATCACCAGCATCAGCGCCGTGGACAACGCGTACTATGAACTGGTGTTCGCCATTGAGGACTACAAGGCCAAGCGTGAAGACCTCGGTCTCGCCCAGTCGCTGCTGGACCAAACACGGATTCAGCTCAGGATCGGCACGGCGTCGCCGCTGGACGTTGTGACCTCCGAGGCCGGCGTGGCCGAACGCCTGCAGGCCGTCATCCTGGCCGCGCGCACAATCAAGGACAATGAGAATGCGCTGAAACTGGTGATCTCGCAGAACGTGCAGGAATTCCGGGGCGAATCGCTCGTGCCCGTCGATTATCCCGACGTGCGGCCGGTCGAGACCGACGTGGACCACAGCATCAGCACCGCCCTCCAATTGCGGCCGGATTATGTCGCCGCGTTACAGACCGTGGAACGACAGAACATCCAGGTCAAGTTCAACCACAACCAGCTTTGGCCGGAAATCGATCTAAGCGGCAGTTATGGATGGAATGGGGGCGCCAATAATTTCGGGGACCTGGTGAGCAGCGAAGCCACTCGCAATTACTCGGTTTGGTCAGCCGGTGTATCTGTCACATTTCCGCTCGGCAACCGCGCGGCACGCGGCACTTACAATCAATCACGTCTGCAGGCCGACCAACTTCTGCTGCAACTCAAACAACTCGAACAGCAGACCATCGTCAATGTGGACAATGCCGTGGGCCACGTCCGCACCAACTATGAGAGTGTCCAAGCGGCGCGCGCAGCGACCCGGCTGGCGTACGAATCCTACGAAGCCGAGAAAACCAAACTGCAAGCAGGCACGTCAACCCCAGTGCTGGTTCTGCAACAAGAATCCGCCCTGGCCGATGCGCGGTCCGCCCAGATCCGGGCGGAAGCAAGTTACAGCGAATCCCTGGTGGCGCTGGCGCAGGCTGAGGGCACAACACTGCAACGGCACCACATTCAGTTGAATGAGAGTTTTTAACAGCTATGGTTCTATGAGCTATGAGAGGGTTCGGATATGCTGAAACACGATGAGATTCAAGAGGGTCAACAAAACCGTCCGCCCGCCGCACCGCGGGCGAGCGAGCCCTTGAGAACACAAGAGACGCCAAGGAAGCAAACTACCGTGCGGGCGAAGATTGTCCTCGCCGTCGTATGCGCCTTGGTCATCGTTGGCATCATCTGGGCCATCTGGCATCACATCGCGGCTGCGAAAGCCGCGGCTGCCGCAGCCCACACAGGTCCGCCCATGGTGCCTGTCGTCGAGGGCAAGGTGGAAGCGAAAAATGTTCCCATTTACCTCGACGGACTCGGCACTGTGCAGGCGTTCAATACAGTGACCATTCATGCCCAGATCGATGGCCAGTTGCAAAAGGTCGCTTTTGTGGAAGGGCAGGACGTGCGGGCGGGCGATTTGCTGGACCAGATCGATCCGGCGCCATTTCAGGCACAGCTTGAAGGGGCCGAAGCCAAGAAGGCGCAGGATGAGGCGCAACTGGCCAATGCCGAGCTGGACCTGAAGCGGGATGCCGACCAGTTGGCCGCCAAAATCGTTGCCCAGCAGGTGTACGATACCCAGAAAGCGCTGGTCGACCAGGTCACGGCGACGGTCAAGGCGGACCAGGCGGCAATTGATTATGCCAAAGTCCAACTTGGCTATACCACCATCACCTCCCCGATCGATGGCCGCACCGGGATCCGCCAGGTGGACCTCGGAAACATCGTCCACAGTACCGACTCCACCGGCTTGGTGGTGGTCACGCAAATGCGTCCAATCTCGGTTGTCTTCACATTGCCCGAACAAAACCTCGTGGATATCCAGAAGCAAGGGATCCTGAGCAACTTCACAGTGCTGGCTGTTGACCGTGACAACAGCACGGTGTTGGACCGGGGAGTACTGGCGGTAATCGATAATCGGATCGACACCACCACCGGCACCCTGCGGCTCAAGGCAACGTTCCCCAACACCAGCCTGCATCTGTGGCCCGGCCAGTTTGTGAATGCCCGGCTGTTGCTGACCGTCCGCAACGGCGGCATTGTTGTTCCCGCCTCGGTCGTTCAACGCGGGCCGGACGGCGCGTACGCATTCGTGGTCAGCGGCGAGGCAAGCAATCAAACCGTCCAAATCCGCCCTGTCAAAGTATCGCAGATCGAGGACGGACAGGCCTTGATCGATGACGGACTCAAGGCGGGCGAGACAATCGTCGTTGACGGCCAGTACAAACTGCAGGTCGGTTCCCACGTGAAACCAACGGCCCCCGCGTCTAAACCGGGTGACACCTCGACGCCGTAAAACCAGCTTCGCGTGAACGTTTCTGAACCATTCATCCTGCGCCCGGTGGCCACGTCGCTGTT
>CAZAQZ010000093.1:0-9114 GCA_964487175.1 uncultured Verrucomicrobiota bacterium
GCAAAGAGCAGGATCAGGTGCGCTTGCGGCCGCATCCGTGGGAATTCCACATGTACTACGACGCGTAATCGCGCGCGACCAAGAGTCAACTCGTTGAGCCCGGGGTTTTCGTCTAACTCCGGGCTCAATTTTTTGTGCTGCTGCGTGCTGCTACTAAAAAACTTTTTTGTCTGAACGTTTTTTTCTTGAACTGGAAAAACTCGCCCGCTATGCTGCGCGTGCTTTAGGCGAAGGCGAGGGGACGAGGAGAGTGTGAATAACTTGTTAATAGCTTGGGTCTTGGTCCGGGTAATGCCGGTCCTTAGCAAAATACCCCAAGACGCGGATTTTGCTGACTTTACACCTCCCAGCAACTCGGCACTCATGTGACGTGGACGCTTGGCTGTCGCACCCCGGTGTAGAAACCGGTTTGTTCGGTGCATTTTTGTTCGCGACTGCCTGTTTTGTTGTTTTTGTAAGGGGTTTTTCGGGGAATTTCGTCAGCGTCACGTGTCGGGTGCCGGTTCATTCCTGCCTTCTTCCTGGGCGTAGAGACGGGCTGCTTGCAGCAGCTACAACTGTTAACACCTTGTGAATAACTTGGCGTTTTGGTGTCCGAGGGAGAATGATTATGTCGAGCCACGTGCAGGTTTGGAATGAAGCCAGCAAAGTGTTGCAGGGGATGTTAAACCCCGACTTATTCACACGCTGGTTCGTGCCCATCAAACCTGTGGAAATCAAAGAGGACTCGTTGGTGTTAGGCGTGGCAAACGAGTTTTCCCAAATTTGGCTGCAGGATAATTTTCTTCCGTTGGTCCGCGAGGCAGTCAATCAATCCACCAAACAACCTCTGCACGTGAAATTTGTGGTGGTGCAGGGCCTCAAGGATGCCGGGTTGTCTCGCACCCCTTCTCATCCCGACAAACGCACTGCTGTTCGGCCCGCGTTGGATATCAGGCTGAACCAGCGCTACACGTTCGATTCGTTCGTCGTAGGACCCAACAGCAATTTTGCTCATGCCGCGGCTCTGGCTGTGGCGCAGTCACCGGCCAAGGCCTACAACCCGCTGTTTCTGTATGGCGGCGTGGGGCTTGGGAAGACGCACTTGATGCAGGCGATCGGCCATTCCTCGTCCTCCAGCGCCAAAGCCAGCAAGGTTTGCTACATCACCTCCGAGCAATTCACCAACGAGTTCATCCAGGCAATCCAAACCAGCACACTGACGAAGTTTAGAAAGAAATATCGTCAGACGGACGTGCTGTTGATCGATGACATTCAATTCCTCTCAGGCAAAGAGCGCATGCAGGAGGAGTTTTTTCACACGTTCAACTCCTTGTTCGATGCGCACAAGCAGATCGTGCTTTCCAGCGACCGGCCTGCCGCTGAGATTGCGAATTTGGAAAGCCGGCTTGTTTCCCGATTTGAATGGGGTTTGGTTACCGAGCTGCAACCACCCGCTTTGGAGACCCGCATCGCAATCCTCAAGAAGAAGGCGTCTTTGCTGGATGTGAAATTGCCCGATCAAGTGATTGAATTTCTTGCGGTTAAGATCAAGACCAATGTCCGGAGATTGGAGGGTGCCCTCGTGCGCGTTGCCTCCTACGCCTCCCTGACTGGCAAGGAAATCACCACGGATTCCTTGGAGACGCTGTTACGCGACGCTTTGCATGAAGAGGCGAAACGCACTCTTTCCATCGATGCCATACAAAAGAAGGTGGCCGAACACTTTGATATTCGATTAGCCGACATGACGAGCCGCCGCCGTCCTCAAAACGTCGCTTTTCCCCGCCAGGTTGCCATGTACCTGAGCCGCATTCTGACGGACCGCTCTCTCATGGACATCGGCGAATCCTTTGGCGGACGCGATCACGGCACTGTTTTGCACGCCTGCAGGCTGATTGAGTCGCGCATTTCGAAGGATCAGCGGCTGCGTCAGACCGTTTCCTACCTGCAACAGGCTCTTCAGCGTTGAATTGTTTGCTCCCTGTGAATAAGAGACCAATTGACTGCTCGTTTCCCTCTTTTCCCCCTCTTCCATTTTCTGTTCTGTGCTTCTTCCTTCCTCTTCCCCCGTTTTCCGCTTCCGTAAGTCCCTGAAGTTGCCTTGACAAGAAAAGTTCTTTCAGTTATTCACTGCTCGAAGGGATAGAGCTGTTTTTTATTTAGTAAGAAACTTCTTATTATACTGCCCATGGCAACAAAGTTTAGCGTCACGAAGGAAAAAATCCTGGACGGACTGCAACGAGTTCAAAATGTTGTCAGTTCCAGAACCACGCTTCCCATTTTGTCGAACGTTTTGATGCAAGCGGGCAAGGACGGGTTGAGTCTTACCACCACCGACCTTGATGTTGGAGTTCGGTGCACTGTCGAAGCCGAGGTGTCCAAACCCGGGGCCATCACCTTGCCGGCCAGAAAATTGTTTTCCATCCTCAAAGAAGTGCCGGTCAACAATATAGAAGTCGAAGTGGACGAACGAAATGCAGCGTCGATTCGCTGTGGGAGCTCTTTCTACAAGATCATGGGATTGGGAGAAGAGGAATTCCCCCGCTTTCCCCAATCGGAAGGAGGCAAGTCTCTAAAGCTGGCTCAGGCAGACCTAGCGGATATGCTCAGGAAAACAGCTTACGCCGTCTCCAGTGACGAGACACGATACGTCCTGAACGGGGTGTTCATGAGTTTCAAGGCGGACAAACTGACTGTTGTGGCCACAGACGGGCGCAGACTGGCTTTGGTGGAGAAGGAGATAGAACTTGGCAAAGGGGATGAATCCGAACTGATTGTCCCAAGCAAAGCCGTGGCAGAGCTGCAACGGCTGTTGGGGGACTCGGGGGAAGTGAAGCTGGCAATAAGCGAAAACCAGATCATTTTTACGATTGGCGATACTACCTTGGTCTCCAAGCTGATCGAAGGGACTTATCCCAATTTCCGTCAGGTGATTCCGAGCGAAGCGAAGGAACGAATTCAACTAGAGAGAGAAACCCTGTTGTCTGCCCTGCACCGAGCTTCCATTCTGGCCAGCGAGAAGTCTCAGTCAGTGAAGCTCAGCTTCGGTAAGAACGCGTTGACCATCACAGCAACGACTCCGGAAGTCGGGGAAGCCAAGGAAACGATGGCGATCAACTACAAGGGCAAGGAGATCACCATCGCCTTCAATCCACAGTACTTGATGGATCCGCTGCGCAATCTCGATGCGGATGAAGTCTTTATGGAATTGACGGACGAATTAAGCCCCGGTGTGGTCAAGGTCAATGCCCCGTTCCTCTACGTCCTGATGCCCATGCGGCTGAGCTAGCCGCGCCTTGACACGGTCAGGCGCGGAATCTACTCTTTCAGGGCCACAATCGTGTTGCCGCGTAGTGTAATGGTAGCACAACTGACTCTGGATCAGTTTGTCTAGGTTCGAATCCTAGCGCGGCAGCCAATTCTCAACAAAGACCGAGGGCGAAAAACCGAGTCATCGGCCTTTGTTTTCAGGGCTCCTGCTCACGTGAATCGCTTCGCCACCAGAGCCGGCCAAGCCACGCATGCGACATTTCCGTGGCCTTCTCTCCCGTCAGGCGCTTTTAGTGGAAGAACCCACGACCAGCACAACGATCCCGCCCGCCAGCATGAGTGCTCCGGCGACCGGGGGAATGAAGTGGTTGTGGGTGGTCTCCACGTGCACACCGAGGAAATCAACAGGTTTCCCCGCGGTCTTGTAGGTGACGCCCGAGTAGGCGAGCACGACAATTCCAAGAGCGATCAGGACGGCAGCAATTGTGGTTTTCGGATTCATTTTGATTCTCCCGTATGGTTGCTTCTGTTAACCGCTTCCTACACAGTTCTGCGACCCTGAATGATGTTGACCAGGATCATGATGACGGCCACCACGAGGAGGACGTGAACAAAACCCCCCATCGTGTAACTGGTCACCAGTCCCAGCAGCCACAGAACGATTAGTACGACTGCAATTGTGTACAACATATAATTCTCCCCTCGGTCTGACTTGGTTTCACCGCCGGCTGGTACGCCCCATAGTGACTCCCGTACCAGCCAGCAATGAGTGAACGTTTAGTTGTTACTGGTTACGGTCGCCGCGATGGTCATGTTGTTGACCACGCTCTTCACACCGTTGATGTCGGTGGCGAGCTTGGTGACCAGATCCTTCTCAGCGTCGTTCCTGGCTTGTCCGCCCAGCGTGACTACGCCATCGGTCGTTTCAACCTTGGTCCGGAGGACGCCGGTCGAGCGATGAGACAGCAACGATGCCTTTACTTGAGCCGTGATGGATGCGTCATCAATCGCGGCACTCGTGGTTTGGTCCGGCCTCGTGTCAATCGTCGCCACCGTCATCTCGTTCCTGACCTCTTTGACGCCGTCAACATCCTTGGCGTACTCGGTGGTCAGGTCCTTCTGGGCAAGGTTGGCAGCTTCGCCTTTCAACGTTACGATTCCCGCCGTGACGGAAACCGCCGTGCCGGCGCTCACGCTGTGATGGAACAGCAGCGCGGCTTTCACCTTCATGCTGACCCACGTATCTGAATTCTCCGTGGGCTGATCCCCCTTGACGATGATACGATTGTCCACGGACTTGACACCGGGCAGCGCTTCGGCGATGTCCTGGGCCATCGGTTTGTGCGTTTCGTTACCCACGGCGCCCGACAAGACAACGACTCCGTCCTTGGAGCTGATCTTGATGTGCTCGTCGTTCAGATACGTCTTGTAGGCGTACGACTTCTTGAACGAAGACTCGATGCGGTCGTCTGTTTCCGACGCCCGCGCAGGCCCGCTGGCGAACGCCAGCACCCCCGCGGCCAGTACCAGCGCCAGCGGGAAGTTTATCTTGGTTACCTTTATCATGCTTTTAGCATCCTTCCTGATTGTTATACCTTTTGGATTCAATGGAAGCTACGCGATGGGCGGATAACGCGCGATAAGGTAGAACCCTACCATAGTGGGGACGGGGTTTTTGGATAGGACTGAATCGATACGGACGACAAGGCGTGGCGCGGGGCCGACTTAGCGTTTTGGCTTTAAGTCGTCCTGGAAGCAGTGGACCACCTTTTTGACTTCTTGAAGCAGGATCGCGCCGTAAACCATCCGATCGATGCCCTTGGCGAAGGCCAGCGACGGTGCGGCAACGAAATCACCCCGCCACACCAGGGCTCCCGATTTCTCGCCAACGCGGATAGGCCAGACCTCGCACAGCGTTGCGGCGGCGTAGTATTTGCCGCTGACGTAGTATTGCACGTCCAGGAGTTGGTAGTGGTCCCCCAGCGGCAACAAATAGATTGCGCCGAGACACAAAGTGGCATGATGGTTGGCCTCGAACAGGGTCCAATAGAGAGATGGAGTCAGCGACGTTGCCCGCTCACCGCCGAACAGTCCGCTCTGGCGGAGCAGCGTCGCAAACTGACGGGACACTGCCGGCTGGTCACGCAACATCTCGCGAAGCTGGATGGCCGGCGACACCGTTTCACCGCTGGCTTCGTACGGCGGCAGGCCGTCGAACCCGTGCTGCTGGAACACAGCGACACGCTCCCGAAGCACCTCCGCCCAACAGGTGCTGACGTCCTCCGGATCAGGATTGCCCTTGACACAATTCGCAAGTTGTTGCGACTCGGCACGAGTCAGATTGAGATCGGATTTGTCGGCGGTGGTGGAAAGAGTTTTGTCCAAGAGCCAGCGGATGGCGCCTTGACTCGACTTCAGGCTCAGGGAGTGAAAGTCTGCTACCTCGCCCGGTGAACGCATCGCCTGGTACGCGAACACCTTCAGGGCTTCGTGTGGCAGAGGATCCCACACCAGCAATCGCCTGACCGTCTCCTCCGGCGCCTCCGGGGTCACAAAACAGGTCTGTGCCGAGAGCCCATTGGGAAAATCCATCAGAGACCCACGTGTGCCGAGAATGCCACCGTCGAGCACGTGACGGAGGTCGGCTGCTGGAAAATCACTGAAGCTCTTCACAACGTCCAGCGGATCGGACGCCCTTGCGACCGATATCGCCGCCAGCAGGCCGCCCGCCAAAATTGTCAGGGCGACCGAGAATACACAAATCCGATTTCTAGGTTTCTTCATCATCATCCGTCAGCCCAACGCTACGAAAGGAGCCGGCGATTCGCTATGGGGTGAAACCCTACCCGCGGCCGATTCGAGTTGGGGGGCTCCGACTGCCGCTGACAAGCTTGCGCCTGCCGACAAACATTGCTATCGTAGGATGGAGTCACGAGATGCAACTACAAGTTGGCAAGATTTACTGCGTCAAATCGGCCGGCACCCTTAAGATTCGCAAGCATACGGAACGGCTGGATTTGGGTGAAGTTGATCATGGGTATCTTAAACTTGGCGACATCGTCCAGGTTGAAGACATTCGCCACACAACGGGCGGCAACGCCTATTTGGTAAGGGCCGGGGATCAGTCCGGAGTCCTGCGATTCGATTGCGGAGTCGATCTGTCGGAGCTCCTGGAATTGGTCGGTTAGAGCCGTTCTCCAGCGCACCGCCCGGGCATTCAGGCCTGTTCCACCAATGTTGCCGTCAGAGGTGGCGAAAGTGGACCCATCGGAACCTCTCCACCAATACGCCAGCCAAATGTAACCCTGCTTTCGCCAACCGCGTAGGTAGGGTTTTACCCCATCGACGGAGACTTGCGAATGTAAGAGATTGTCATTGGCTCATGAACACTAGATTCAGCACATAGCAATGAAAGCCAAGCTCAACAGGTTATCGCGACGATATGTGGCGGCATTGCGAAAGCATTTGATGCAGGGGCCACAGGCGAGCTTGCAGTCGGCGCAACGATTGGGACACCAAGCCGTGGTCATCGGGTTGGAAACACTGGACCTGGCAAGGATCCACGAGCAGGCATTGGCGGCATTGGTGCGGCCGCGTTCCTCATCCAGCGTGAGAAATGGGATCATCAAGCGGGCGAAATATTTTTTCATCGAGGCCATCGCCCCGATCGAGAAAACTCATCACGCTGCGCGGAAGACCAACGTCCACTTGGGTGATCTGACCAAGACGCTGGGCCGGCGCACGAAGGGCCTGGCAGCCACCAACCGAACTTTAAAAAATGAAATCGTCCAACGCAAGAGCGCGCAGGAATCCCTCAGGAAGAGCACGGAGCACCACGCCAGGCAGATAAGGGAATCGCGGAACCTGCAGAAACATTTACGGCGTCTGACCCACCGGATCCTGTTGGCGCAGGAGGCAAAGCGAACAAAGATCAGCCGCGAGTTGCATGATGAAATCGCCCAGACGTTGTTGGGAATCAATGTCAGACTCCTGGCGTTGAAACAGGGGGCCGTGGTCAGCACCAATGATCTCAAAAAAGAGATCGCCAACACGCAGCGGCTTGTGGATAAATCAGAGAAAACCATGAGCCGGTTCGGTCGTGATTTCGGTAACTAGCATGAAACGAAACTTGGCGTGGTTGTCGCAGCGCTATATGACAGCGTTGCAAAAACAACTGAGGAGAAATCCGCGGGCCAGCTTGCAGCCGGCACGTGAACTGGGACACCAGGCCATGAGCATCAGGCTGGGGACACTGGAGCTGGCCCGGATTCACGATCAGGCACTGATTGCGCTGGCGCCGAACTACTCTCCCGGCACCCGTGTGACGATGATGAAGCGAGCAGGGAGGTTTTTTGCCGAGGCCATCACCCCGATCGAGAAGACTCATCGCACCGCGCAGGAGGCCAACATCCACTTGAATCACCTGATCAAGACGCTGGGCCGGCGCAGCGCGGATCTGGCCTTCTCGAACCTGCAATTGAAGCAGGAAATTCTCCAACGCCAGGACGCGGAGGAATCCCTCAGGAAAAGCGAGCAGCACTACAGCCAGTTATTGGTGCAATCGCGTGAAATGCAGGAACAATTGAGGCATCTCTCCCACCAGCTTCTGTCAGCGCAGGAGGAGGAACGCAAGAAGATCAGCCGCGAGCTGCATGACGAAATCGCCCAGACCTTGACAGGCATCAATGTCCAACTGGCGAGCTTGAAAAAGGAAGCCACGGTCGGCGTCAAAGGCCTCCAGAGAAAAATCGCACGCACGCAACGTCTGGTGGAAAAGTCAGTGGACATTGTCCATCGGTTCGCCCGCGAATTGCGTCCGACGGTGTTGGACGACCTGGGGCTGATTCCGGCCCTGCATTCATTTGTGAAGAGCTTTGCGAAACGGACGGGCATCCACATTCATCTGACGGTCTCGGCCAAGGTTGAACAATTGGACGGGGCCAAGCGCACGGTTCTGTACCGTGTCGCCCAGGAAGCGCTTACCAACGTGGCCCGACATGCACAAGCCAGCCAGGCGGAGGTGACCATCCAGAAACTCCCGGGTGCCATTCGCATGGAAGTTAAAGACGACGGCAAATCCTTTCAGGTGCAGCGGGTGTTACGCGCCAAAGGAAACAATCGGCTGGGACTGCTCGGCATGCGCGAGCGAGTCGAGATGGTCGGCGGCGGCTTTAGCGTCTCATCCACACCGGGCAAGGGCACAAGCATCCGGGCACAGATTCCTTTCAACAACGGCAAAAAAGGTTGGCATTCATGAAACGCATCACCGTCCTGCTGGCTGAAGACCACATGATCGTCCGCGAGGGATTTCGGAGATTGATGGAGGCCGAAACTGATATCGAAGTGGTCGGGGAGGCCCAGACCGGCCGCCAGGCGGTGGATATGACAAAAAAACTTCGTCCCGCTGTCGTCGTGATGGATATCGCGATGCCGCAACTCAACGGGCTGGAGGCCACCCGGCAAATCCTCAAAGCCGTTCCCGGCACCAAGGTGCTCATTCTTTCCGCCCACAGTGATGACGCGTATGTCGAGCACGCGACCGAAAATGGCGCTGTGGGATTCCTGCTCAAACAAACCTCCTCCCACGATCTGTCCAGGGCGATTCGGGAAGTGCAGAAAGGGAACACGTTTTTCAGCCCCTCCATTGACAAGCGGCTGCACAACCAGAAATTGCCGCTGCGAGGGGGAGCACTCAGGAAGAAAGTGGCCCGCCTGAGTTCGCGCGAACTGGAGGTGCTCCAACTGATCGCCGAAGGCAAAGCCAACAAACAGACCGCGGCGGAACTCGGCATCAGTATCAAAACGGTGGAAAAACACCGGCAGAATCTCATGGCGAAACTCAACATCCACGAGATTTCAGGT
>CAZAQZ010000094.1:0-9099 GCA_964487175.1 uncultured Verrucomicrobiota bacterium
CCAATGGAACGGAGGAAATTACCGGCACGGTCTCCAACAATCTATACCAGTCGGAGTTGGTGGCGGATCTGGCGACGTTCAGCAAGGCGAACGGTTGTCCGCAGACGGGCGTGTACACCTTCGTGGTGATGCCGCCCTCAGTCAATGATTCCACCCTGCCTCAAGGCTGGGGTTACGGCACGTTAAAAGTCGCGGCCACGGGAACGGGATCGTTCTCCGGTACGCTGGGAGATGGGACGAAATTGTCGGGCACGGTTCCGGTTTCCAAATACGGCACGGCGCCGCTCTACAGCGAGTTGTATGGGAACAAGGGCGCGTTCGTTGGCTGGCTGAGTTTCACCAATGACACGATCGAATCGACCATGGATTGGTTCAGGCCGGCGGTGAATGGCAGCCATTATTTTGCCGGGGGCATCGCGACCAACACGGTATTGCTCGCCTCGAAGTACGTCGCGCCGGCGAAAGGTGAGTCCTTGATCGACCTAACCAATACAGCAGGCAATGCAATCCTGGCAATTGGCGGCGGGGATCTTGTCGGCACCTTGTCGAATGCGGTAACGATCGCGACCAATAACACCGTGACGATCCTGTCCGGAACTGTCACCAACCTGAAATTGAAGGTTGCGTCGAAGACCGGGACATTCAGCGGCAGTTTCCTGCAACTGGCGACTCACAAAACCGTGAATTTCCAGGGCGCCGTGCTGCAGTCGCAGGATTTCGGCGCCGGTTTCTTCACCGGAACGAATGCAACAGGTTTTGTGACCATTACTCCCGTGGAGTAAAACCTGTTGGTGTTCCGACACACTTGATTTCAGGATCTGCTGATTACGCCCCGAATTTATCCAGGCGTCTGGCATTGGCTTGCATGAGGCGGATCAAATATTTCGCTTCGAAGATGCCGAGACTGCCGTAGTTGGAGGCGCGTTCGGTGAACCGGTCGAGACCATCCCAGCCGGCGATGTCGCCGTAGATCATCACGGGTTGCGGATGCCACGAGTGGCCCTTGACGGGCACGGGCGTTGAGTGATCGCCCGTGATCACCAGGACCGAGGGCATCTCCGCCATGAGAATCGGCAATGCTGCGTCTGCTTCCTCGATGGCGGCGACCTTTGCCTGGAAATTCCCGTCTTCACCCGCCATGTCGGTGCCCTTGACGTGGACGAACACGAAATCAAATGCCTTCAACGCGTCCACCGCCGCCGCAAATTCCTCCTGAACGGTGGTCGGTCCCTCGATCTTTTTCATGCCGACAAGCTGGGCGAGCCCTTTGTACATCGGATAGATGGCAATCGCAGCGGCTTTCAGGCCGTATCGTTCCTGGAACGACGGGATCTTCGGCTGGTGTGCGATGCCACGCATCAGAAATCCATTCGCCGGTTTGCACGACTTCAAAATGGGCAACGCCAGCTTGTAAAAGTCCGTGACGAGCTTGGCGGTTTTGACCGTCTTGGCGGATTTGGAAAGCGGTTTGGCTGCGGCGATTGGCAGGCCTTCACGATGCGGGTCGGTGTCGCCAATAGGACCTTCCAGCCCTTTGCCGCGAAACACGACGACAAAGCGGTGGCCTTTTCCCGGCTTGATGATGACCTCGACGCTGCCGATCTTCTTGATTTTTTTCGCGAGCATGGCGCATTGCGCTTCGCACACCGATGTGTCAATGCGTCCGGCGCGGCGGTCGGTAACGATGCCATTCTTGTCCAGCGTGCAAAAGTTGGCGCGCGCGGCGATGTCGCCGTGTTTGAGATCGATCCCTAGGCCAAGCGCTTCGATCACGCCACGGCCCACCTCAAATTCCAACGGGTCGTAACCAAACAATCCCAAGTGTCCCGGCCCGCTGCCCGGCGTAATTCCCGGAGCGACGGGGATCATTCTTCCCTGGGAAGCGTGTCTGGACAGCGCATCGAGGTTCGGGGTGCGTGCGGCCTCCAACGGTGTCCGAAACCCAGTATCCTCGGTGGCGATATCGCCCAATCCATCCAAAACGATGAGCGCCAGCTTGGAATTATTCGGGACGATCAGTTTTTTGTAAACCTCATCAAGATTCATTTGTGATTTCCTTTAAATTGGCCTTGAAAACGTTCTCGCTTAGCGTCACATTGGCACACGTTCCGATTCATTGTCAAAGGCGAAAGCGGCGCGTATCGTGACGAATTTACACAACCAAACAACTGAACCCCGACGCGTGAAAAACTCATTCCTGGACAAGCTGATCGGCCGTATTGACCGGGTCGATCCCCAAAGCCTGCAGGGCTTTGTTTTGAAGCTCGCCCGCGAACGGGGGTTTCTCGAAACGCTCTTCAACACGATCCAGGAGGGCATTATAGTCGCATCGGCAGACGGGCGCATCAGTTATCTGAATGCCGCGGCGGGCGAACTGCTCGGTCTGAATCCAGAACAGGCTGTTGGAGAGCAACTTGCGCGTTATCTTCGCGACCTCGATTGGAAGAAAATCTGGTCGGCGGACAAACAGGAATGGAGCAAGGTTGTTACCCACGAACTCGAAGTGTTTTATCCCCGTCAACGATTCCTCAATTTCTACATCGTGCCGTTGGTGGACGAAGACAATTCTGTCGTCACGGGTATGGCGGTCATTCTCCGCGACGTGACCGAGACGCGAAAGCGCACTGAAATTGCGATCGAATCGGAGAGATTGTCCGCGTTGACCCTGCTGGCGGCAGGCGTGGCCCACGAGATCGGCAACCCGCTCAACTCCCTGAATATTCACCTTCAACTCATGGAGCGGGAATTGAAGCACGTTTCCGCGGACAGCGCCGAACGATTGAAGAAGGACCTGCGCGTGGCTCGGGACGAGATTGCACGACTGGATCGCATCATCACCCAATTTCTACGAGCCGTCCGGCCTTCGAAGCCTGACCTGCAGAGGGCTTCTGTCAATGACATCATCGCCGAGACGCTAACCCTGCTGGAGCGGGAGATCGTTGACCGCGACATCCTGGTCGAACGCGAATTGGCGAACGATGTCCCGGCCAGCTTGGTGGATCGGGCGCAATTGAAGCAGGCCTTCTACAACCTCATCAAGAACGCCCTGCAGGCCATGCGGGCTGGGGGCATTTTACGTATTCGCACGGAGGTGGTGGACGCGCACGTCGTGGTCTCGTTCATCGACACGGGGCATGGAATTTCAGCCGAACAGATTGGACGGATTTTTGAGCCGTACTACACGACCAAGACAGAAGGCAGCGGCCTTGGGTTGATGATCGTTCAGCGGATTGTGCGCGACCATGGAGGCACGATTGACGTCGAAAGCGACGTGGGCCACGGCACGACGGTGCGCATCAAACTCCCGATTCACGAGAAACGCACCCGGTTGCTCGAAGCCGCCGGCACGGGGGCGCAAAGCGAATGACGGGGGCGAACAAGCCCACGGTATTGATCGTCGACGACGAGCGCGCGACGCGCGAAGGGTTGGAACGCGCCCTGCATGACCGTTACAACGTATTACTGGCCGAAGACGGCCAGAAGGCGATGGGACTGCTGGAGTCGCAACATGTGGATGTGTTGCTGACGGATTTGAAAATGCCGGGCATCGACGGCATGGCGCTGTTACGCCGGGCGAACTCGCTGCCGTCCCCGCCATTGTGCATCATGATGACCGCCTACGGTTCGATCGAGAACGCCGTGGAAGCCATGCACGCCGGCGCCTATCACTATCTCACCAAGCCGAACATCAACCTCGATGAATTGGAATTGGTCATCCAGCGCGGATTGGAGGGCCGGCGCATCGCCACGGAGAATGTCACCCTGCGCGCCCAGCTCGACAGAAAGTTCGGCATGGAGAAAATCATCGGTACTTCGACCGCGATGCAGCAGGTGTTTGACATCGTGCAACAGGTGGCGCCGACGCGCGCGACGGTGTTGATTACGGGCGAGACAGGTACTGGCAAGGAACTGGTCGCGCACGCCCTCCACAACCTGAGCCCTCGCAAGAACGGGCCATTTGTGGCCGTGCACGCAGCGGCACTGCCGAGCACACTGCTGGAAAGCGAGCTATTCGGGCACGAAAAAGGCGCATTTACGGGCGCAGTGGAACGAAGAATCGGGCGATTTGAGATGGCGGATGGGGGAACTCTGTTCCTTGATGAGGTGGGGGAGATCGAGCCGGCGATGCAGGTTAAGTTGTTGCGAGTGTTGGAGGAACGCAAATTTGAGCGTTTGGGAGGTTCCAAGACTATCGAGTCGGATGTGCGCCTGGTTGCCGCTACAAACAGGGACTTAAAAAAGCTGGTCAGCGAGGGTAAGTTTCGCGATGATTTGTTTTACCGGCTGAGCGTGGTCAGCATTTTGCTTCCGCCGTTGCGGGAACGCCGCGATGATATTCCGTTGCTGGTCAATACGTTTCTTGAGCAGTGCAGCCGGGAGAACAACAAGCCCGTACGGGAAATCACGCAGGAGGCACTTAACGTGCTGATGGCCTACGATTGGCCCGGCAACGTGCGCGAGCTTCGCAACACGATTGAGCAGATGGTCGTGCTGGCGCGCGTGGAGCGGTTGACGCTGCGCGACGTGCCCGCGGCGATCCGCGGCGCGGCGGATTTGACGAAGATTTCCGTGGTGCGAACGGGGATGACGGTTGAGGAAGCGGAACGGCAACTCATTGTCCAGGCGTTGAAAGAGATGGACGGGAACCGCACGCGTGCGGCGCAAAAAATCGGGATCAGCCGGCGCACGTTGCACCGGAAATTGAAAAAGTTCGGACTCGAGAACATGCAGCCCTAACGGGAGCGAAAAACATGGCGACAGAACAGTCAATTCAAAACGCGGTCTGGCAGATTGAACTGGGGCGCGGGAAAAAGATCATCCAGTGGACGGCAGCGACCCTTTTCATTTTGTTCTTCGGGCTGGTGTGGTATCCGGCAGTGCGGTTCAATGGTCTGGACAAGCGCGAATCGATGGACATGGCGCAACTGGCCCGCAACGTCTCGCGCGGGCAAAACTACACCACGTATTTCATTCGTCCGCTCAGTCTGTGGCAGTTGAAGACCCACAGGGGGGACCACGACCAGCGGTTGATGAATCATCCGGATTTATACAATCCACCCCTGTATCCACTGGTGCTGGCGAGCCTGTTCAAGCTGATGCCGAAGAGCATGTTCAATCTCCAAATGTCTGATCGCGTGTACGCCCCCGAACGCTGGGTAATCCTGCCGTTCAACCAACTCTGTGTGATGCTGAGTTTGTTGTTGATCTACTTTTGGACCAAGCAGATGTTCGATAAACGAGTGGCGATCACGGCGGGATGGTTGCTGATGTTGTCGGACACCATCTGGTCGTATGGCGTTTCTGGATTGCCGACAAGCTTGTTGATGCTGTTGGTGTTGCTGGCGATGTATTGCCTGTTTATCGCCGAGCAGCGGCTTCATCCAGGAGAAACAATTGAGACGGGGAATCAGCCGGTCGACCGACCCCCGCCCACCGGTCCGTTGTCCGCGGGCGTGATCGGGCTGGTTCTGTTGAGCGCAGTCCTGATGGGGTTGTGTTTCCTTACCCGCTACCTGAGCGCGTTTCTGGTGGTGCCGATGGCCATTTACGCAGGCTCCGTCATGCGTGGGCGACGGCCCGCTTTTTGGGTGTTGGTGTACGTGGCGGTGGTGCTGGTCGTCATTGCTCCCTGGCTGTTGCGCAATCAGCATGTCTCCGGAAGTCTTCTGGGGATTGCGCAGTATCAAATGGGAGGCGATGAAAAAATGCAGCGCTCGTACCATCCGGACTTGACTGATATTTATGGCTTGCGTCACCTGAGCGTCCAATTCCTGCCGAGAGCGCGCACGGTGCTAACTGTGTCCTTGAAGGAAATCGGTTCGGGGTACCTCGTGTTCTTTTTTGGGGTGGGATTGATGTATGGGTTTCGCCGCCGCGATGTTTCGGGGTTGAGGCTGGCTGTCCTGGGAGGTTTGTTGGCGGGGGCTTTAGGGATGGCGTTGATCGGCTCTCCCACCGAACAGAACAACCCGGATGTCAATGGGGGCAACCTGTTGGTATTGTTCCTTCCGTTGGTGGCCGTCTTTGGTGTGGCGTTTTTCTATCTATTGCTGGATCGGATAGCCTTCAGCATCAAGCTGACGCGGGCCGCGGCAATTGCAGTATTCGCCCTGCTCAATGTGGCGCCGGTCATTTTCACGTTGCTGCCGCCACGGAAGACAGCGTTTGCTTACCCACCCTATCTGCCCCCCGGCACCCTTATGGTCGCAAATTGGTTCGACAAAAATGAAGTCGGTATGAGCGATTTGCCTTGGGCGATGGCCTGGTATGGAGATCGCCGAACTGTCTGGTTGCCAACGACCGTGGATGAATTCTATGAGATCCACGATTTTGTGGCGCCCAGAGGTATTTCCTTCATTATGTTGACTCCTTACATGCTGAACCAGCCATTCCAGACGGAGATTACCCGGGGCCAGTATAAAGGCTGGGCGAACGTGATCCGCGGGGACTTGCCGGCAAACTTCCCCCTCAAGGAGGGAACTCTACTTCCGCCCGAAAACGAGCAAGTGATCTTTGCGGACAGGCCACGGTGGAACCTCAAACAGATGCAACAACTGGAAGGACCGAAGAAGCAGGCTCCTGCACCTGCGCCGAGCAATCTGGCGCCGCCACCACCACCGGCCGGCAGCACCGCGCCTCCTGGAACCATGGGCGTAAAACCTTAGAGCGCATGTTTCTGAAGCGCGGGGGATGTTGTCTGCGGTGTAACCCGCAGTCCGGCGTCGCACCATGAGAAGGGCTCGCCGGAAAAAATGGCCTCGCGAGCGGCGACGAAATTGGCCCACGAGTCCTGAAGAAACTCGCGGGATGAACAGTCAAGCGCGGACAGCGCGACCCGATGGTCCCAGGCCACCAGAACGCCTGCGCCGGCAAACATCAGGCTCAACGTACACCAGCAAACGCCCCTCAGCACGGCAGGCCGTTTCTTCAATGCGCGGTGCAAATACTCGCAGTGGAATCGGATATGAAATTTCTCATCGTGCAGAATCTGCTCACACACCTTTGAGATCAGCTCGTCTTCGGCCCCGCGGCGAATGGCGCTGTAGTACTTCAACGCCACGATTTCGGCCATCAGTAACACGGAGATCTCCTCGTAAAACCCCAACAGATGCCGGCATTGCTGAAACCATTTGTCCGACCAATGGCGGTTCAGCCGCGGCCATTGCATTTGCTCCAACAGCCTTGCCAGCGTGCGGGAATGCTCCTGCTCTTCCGCAATGAATAACGCAATCGCATCGCGATGGTCGCCGTCGCCCGTGTGCGCCGCCAGCCGCGTTGCCGCCGCCAAGAGCCGCTTACCATCGGAGCTCTCACCGAGTTGAAACCGCGCCAGGGATGACCCCAACGGCCTGCGCAAATGGCGGCACACATGCACGCCTTCATGCCAGGCGATCGGAATTCGATCGAACTGGTTTTGCCGAAAGTACGACAGCCATTCCATTGAATTCATATCCCAAGATCCCCTCCGGCGGGCAGTCACGATTTACTTTGTGATGCAGAGTACATGCACCAAAAAAATTCAGCGGTGCCGTCTCACAATGTGTTCCAACCCTTCCAGATACCGCGAAAAAGCATGCCGCCCAGCCGTCGTGAGTGAAATCATGGTCACCGGCTTTACCGGGCGTGCAAGTTTCCTGAGGCGCGCATATCCAGCGCGCTCCAGTGCATGCAGGTGTGCCGCCAAATTACCGTCTGTCAACCGCAATGCGTCCCGAAGCTCGGTGAACGCCAGCGATTCGGTCGCCGCCAGCAGGGACACGATCGCCAGCCGACCCTTGACGTGGATCACGTCCTCCAGCTTGCCGAAAGCCTTCAGGTCGGCAGCCAGTTCTATTCCAATCAGTTCACCGGATTTTGTTCCCATGGCATCCACTCCGTGCGCTCACGCTGTTCCTTCCACTCAGAAATCGCGACACAAGCGCCAAAGCACAAATGCGTCACTCCGAACCCAACCGCCATCGTCAGGATCGGCCGGCCCGGCACCACAACCACGCTGATCGCCCCCATCGTCAAACAAGACAAACCCAATCTCAAGATCGACCGCGGCGCGAAAAAACTCGTCGCCAGCACGCCGCAACCGTAGAGCAGCAGCCAAAGCGCCGGCAACAGGTCGAGTCGGTTCAAGCGTGCCATCAGGACGCTGATCGACACACTGGCAAGGAAACAGGGCAGCACAGCCAGCAGGACTGTGCGTGCCTGTCGGGACCAGGCTTGTTCACCGCGTTTGTGTGCCCGCGCGCTGGTCAACGCACAGTGCGCAACGCAGGCCACCAGAAGCACAGACGTCCACACCATCACGAAACTTGTTCCGGGATTGAACGGCATCAGTCCAAGGCCCAACACTCCGCAGCCCGCCAATACAGCGCTGCCGGCGACCAACCCCGAGGCACCCGAGATGTGTTCGTAACGCTGGCTCCTTTCCATCAGGGTGCGGATTGTTTCCAGCGTATGTTCAGCGTGTTCGGAATTCATGTGCGATTTTCCTTTCCTGCTTTGTGACACAAAGCTACCACAGCTGTTCAATCTTTCCCGCCCTGTGAGGTTCGGAATTCCCTTCCGTGCGAGGGACGGCCAGGATATAGTGAGGGCGGCGGAGCGATTGATGAACTTGAAACCTGCGGCGGCATTTGCGGCTGGATTGTGGATTGGCGCGGTGGTGGTCGTGGCCATCGGCGCGTTTGATTTTCACTCCTGGCAATGGGCTCGGTCGGCTACACCGACGATCGCGCAGGCGGAAATAACAAAAAAGGCCGACGAAACCCAGTCCTTGCGTCAGGAACAGGCGCGCTTGACGGCCGAAAACCAGCGTCTGCGGGAAACGGTGACGGAGCTGAAAAGCAACCTGGACGCACGCATTGCGGTGGAAGGGCGGCGCTGGCTGCGGCGCGTGCCGTTTCGTGAGACGGGCCCCACGGACCAGGCGGCTGCGGCGTGGATCGCGGAAGCGGTGACCTCCGGCAACGTTCAGGCGCTGCCGCGTCTGGAGGCGGCGGCGCAGCAGAACAATCCATTGGCTCTGGAGGCATTGGCCCAGATGGCGGAACGCGAAGAGGAACGAGGGCCTTCTGATGGAAAACGAGACCTACTTGGGTGACGCTG
>CAZAQZ010000095.1:0-9045 GCA_964487175.1 uncultured Verrucomicrobiota bacterium
GGCGGCGGCGGCGGGCAAGTTCCCCGGCGGCTACTTCAAGCGCGAAGGCCGTCCGACCGAAAAGGAAATCCTCACCTCCCGCATGACCGACCGTCCGGTTCGGCCCCTGTTCCCCGAAGGCTTCTATAACGACACTCAGATCATCTCGATTCTTCTCAGCGCCGACGGCGAAAATGATCCCGACATTCTCGTCATCAACGGCGCGTCCGCCGCCCTCTCGGTCTCAGACATTCCATGGGCCGGTCCCATCGGGGCCGTGCGCGTCGGTCGCGTGGGTGGCGAGTTCGTCGTCAATCCGACGCATGCCCAGCGCAAAGACAGCGATTTGGACCTGATTTACGTGGGCAGCGCCACCGAGCTGGTCATGATCGAAGGCAGCGGCCAGGAAACTTCCGAAGTGGATATCATGAAGGCGATCGATTTCGCCCACGGTCACGCCCAGAAGATCGTCGCCGCCATCAGCGATCTCGCCAAAAAGGTCGGCGTCACGAAGCGTACGCCACCCCTGAGGACCATCAGGCCCGAAGTGCTCGCCGCCGCCAAAGCGACGGTCGGCAATGAAATCCTCAGCGCCATTCTCATCCACAAAAAGCTGGAACGCGAAGCGGCGGTCAATGTGCTGAAGGACAAGATGGCTGGCACATTGAAGCAAAAGTTCCCCGACGTGACGGACTTTGAGATCAACGAATCCTTCTACAAGATCCAGAACGAAGCGATTCGCACCTCCATTTTGAAGAACAACAAGCGGCCCGACGGACGCGGCGCGAAGGACATTCGTCCCCTGCAATGCGAAGTCGGCCTCCTTCCCCGCACGCACGGCACCGGACTGTTCGCCCGCGGCGAGACGCAGGCGTTGGTAATGACCACGCTCGGCTCGAAGTCGGATACGCAGGACATGGATGCCTGGACGGGCGGGCCCACGGAAAAGAAATTCATCCTCCATTACAATTTCCCGCCGTTCAGCGTTGGCGAAACGGGACGCACCGGCGCACCCGGGCGACGCGAGATTGGTCACGGCGCATTGGCAGAGCGTTCGATCCAGCCGATGATCCCGGCCGAAATTGATTTCCCCTACACGATTCGCGTGACTTCGGAAATCATGGAATCCAACGGTTCAACTTCGATGGCCAGCGTGTGCGGCGCGACGTTGTCGTTGCTCGATGCGGGCGTGCCGTTGAAGGCTCCTGTGGCGGGTATTTCAATCGGGTTGATTACCGATGAGAAGACCGGCCAGAACATGATGATCACGGACATCATTGGGGCCGAGGACGCATTCGGCGACATGGATTTCAAGGTGGCTGGCACCGCCAAAGGCATCACGGGCTTCCAAACCGACTTGAAGCTGGGCGGATTGAGCTTGGAGTTGGCGCGACAGGCATTCGATCAGGCGCGTGAAGCGCGATTGTTCATTCTAGGAAAGATGGCTGAAGCGATCAGCGCACCGCGGGCTGAATTGTCCAAGTACGCACCCCGCATCTCGACCATCCGCATCAATCCCGAGAAGATCGGGGCAGTCATCGGGCCGCAAGGCAAAGTCATCAAGGGCATCGTCGAAGCGACGGGCTGTCAGATTGACATCGATGACGACGGCACGATTCACATCTTCTCGACCGATGGCGAGGCGGCGAAGCGCGCCATTGAGCATATCGAGCAGATCACGGCCGAAGTGGAAGTGGGACGCATTTATCACGGCAAAGTCGTCGGGATAAAGGAATTCGGCGCGTTTGTCGAAATCCTGCCCGATAGGGATGGCCTGTTGCACATCAGCGAAATGGCGGATTACCGAGTCAAGCAGGTCGAAGACGTCGTGAAAATGGGTGACGAAGTGGATGTCAAAGTTATCGGCGTCGACGAGAAGGGTCGCGTCAAGCTCAGCCGCCGGGCAGCGATGGCAGAGAAGGATGCAGCGGCCGCGAAACAATAGGCGCGTTACTCACCCGGTCTCTCAGCGGCAAACCGAAGAACGGGAATTGCCATTCCCGATGCAAAACGGGGTTGTCATGTTCGCAACGTGCGCTTATAACCGAGTCCTGTGACGAGGGACGGGTGGAGATTCAACCTTTCCGAACGGAGGCCTATCATGCAATTCGCGTCTAAACGCGCCTGTCGCGGCGCAGTCACCTTTGGCCTGGCACTTGTGGCGGTGTCCCTGCTGGGTGCGGTGCAATCGTTCGCACAAGACGCCGCCGCCGCCGCTGCGCCCACTGTTAAAACCGAAACAGCCTGGAACATGATCAAGCACGGCGGGCCGACGCTGATCGTGTTGATCGCCTGCTCCATCTTTACGGTGACCCTGATTATTGAACGGTTTGCGTTCTACCGCGCCGCCGCCGGCAATTCCGCTGATATGCTGGCCAAGATCAAACAGGCGGGCACATTGTCCGAAGCACTGTCGGCCATCGAACACGCCCCCGGCGTGGCAGGCCGCGTCTTCCGCACGGCCATCCAATCAGCGCGTGACGGTTATCCACTTCCGGAAATCGAACGACTGGTTGAAGGCGAAGCGACCAAGGAATTGATCGGGATGGAAAAATTCCTTCCCCAGCTCGATTCGATGGTCACGATGTGTCCGTTGATCGGCCTGCTCGGCACGACGGTCGGCATGATTCGCTCGTTCAGCATCGTGGCGGCCATCGGAATGAGCGACCCGACCAAGCTGGCGGGCGGCATCTCCGAGGCGCTGGTTAACACCGCCACGGGCCTGGCGGTGGCAATTCCCGCGCTGTTCGCCTACAATTATTTCACCGGCAAGAAAGAGGCCATCCTGATGGACATGGAAAAAGGCCTGAGCGAGTTGTTCGTTATTCTGAAATCCTCCGTGGGTCACTAGGCGGACCCTGCGATGAAGGTCAAGCGTCGCAAAATCAAGCGCGGCCGGATCGAAATCATTCCGATGATCGATACGATCGTCATCCTGCTGATCTTTTACATGACCTTCTCCCGGTTTGCCGAGGCGACACGCGATGCCAACATCAAGCTGCCCGAATCGCGCGCCGGGGAGGAATTCAAGCAACTACCCAACCAGGTCGTCGTCAACATGTACAGCGCTGATGACATCACCATCGAAAAACAGCATTACAAGGCGACCGAACTGCCGAACGTACTGAAACATTTCAAGGTGAGTGACCCAAAATTCGCGAACCTGTCCATCATCCTGCGCGCCAGCCGGGACATGACCTATCAGGACCTCAGTGATTTCATGAAAGCCTGCGCCAAGGCCGGCATTGCTGACGTCACGTTCACCACGTTGGAGGTCAGGTGAGGCTCCCGCGCCGTCATCCCAAACGCGGCCGGATCGAGATCGTCCCGATGATCGATACGATCTTGATCCTGCTTATTTTTTACATGTCGTTCTCAACCTTCTCGGCAAAGGAAAAACGCATGGATGCCCGTCTGCCCGTCGTCAGTTCCAAGGTCGCGCCGACCCAGGTGCCGTTGGATATCACGGTACACGTCAAGGATGCGAACGAGGTGATCGTCAATGGGGCAGCGTACGACATGGTCAGCCTGCGCGATGCAATGGGACAACTCGCCATGATCGGTCAGGATGCCACGGTCATTATCGAAGCCGACCCGGAGACAAGCTATCAGGCCGTCATCGGCGCACTCGATGCCTGCGCGCAGGCCAAACTGACCAAGGTCGCCTTTCGACCGCTCCCGGAAAAGGTGGCGGCCGCCCAATGATACACTTGGTCCGCCAGCTTCGACTTCACATCCTTGTCGCCGTATCCGTCTTCGTTTTCGGGGCGGCAATGGCAACCCATGCGCAAGCGCCCGCCCCGGCAGCATCTTCGCCCTCGGACGTTGCGTTCACCGCGGCCACGCAACTATTCACCGATGGCAAATACCCGGACGCACTGGCCGCGCTCCAGAAGTTTGAACGCGATTTCAAATTCAGCACCGCCCTGCCCCAGGTGATCTACTACGAAGGCTGGTGCTGGTTCAACCTGCGGCGCTACACCGAGGCGTCCAACGTCTTCGATCGCCTCCTCAAGACGTATCCTGCCGCATCGATCGTCCCCGAAACCATCCTGAAGAGGGCGGAGTGTTTCCGCGAACTGAAAAACTATCCCGTGGCGGCCGGGTTGTATCATGATTTCCAGGTGAAGTTCCCAAAACACGAATTGATGCCCCAGGCGATGCTCGGCGAAGCGTGGATGCGGTACCGGCAAAAGGATTTGGCCGGCGCCAAGGTCCTCGTCCAGGGTGTTCGCGACCAGTTCCCCGACAACGCCGTCACCAACCTCGACGCATTGTTCCTGCTCGGACAGATTTTTAACGACGAAAAGAATTTCGACGGGGCGCGCGCGCTCTACAAACAGATTGCCGCCCAGCGGGCCAATCCCCGCGCCACCGAAGGCCTGTATCTAGCCGGGCAATCCATGTACGAAGCCGGTCGCTACGCTGACGCGATCACCTATTTTCAGCGCGTGGATTCCAAGGCGCAACTGCTCGATAACATTCAGACGCAAACCGAGCAGTTGCGCGCATCCATCCCGAAGGTCATGGCACAGGGCGGCAGTCCGGCGGACGTCCAAGCCAGGATCCAGTCGCTCGACCAGCTTGCCGATCAGATCAGGAAGCAACCTGATTTGCGCACGCTCGCTTTGTTGCGGATTGCCAATTGTTATCAACAACTGGCCAAACCCCAGGAAGCCGCCGTCGTCTACCGCTACCTGTTGGTGGAGTATCCGGCTGACAAACTGGCTGAGGACGCGGAATTTGGATTGATCCAGACGCTCACCGAAAGCGGACGGTCTGAAGAGGCCAATGCCGAGACTGAGCAGTTCAAGAAGAACTATCCGAAGAGTCTGTTGTTGGAGAATGCATCCTTCGTCCAGGCAGAAGCGCTGTATGGAAGCAAACAGTATCAGGATGCCTTGGACCATTATCTCAAGTTCCGCGCGGCAGCCAAGGATCCACAGTTGATCGAATCCACCGATTTCCGCATCGCCGCGTGCTACTACGGACTGGGACAGTACGACAAGGCCCTCGACGCATTTGCTGCGTTCATCCAGGAATACCCACAGAGCAAATCGGTGCCTGATGCCCTGTTCCGACTCGGCCGCGCCCACTTCGAGATCGCCGACAAATCCACCGACCCGAAAATCGCGCAGCCGGCCCTTGCCGAAGCCATCAAGGACTTTGAAAAGATCCTGGCGGCTTATCCCGAGAGCGAACTGCTGCCCGATGTCACTTTCCAGCTCGGTTATCTCTACAGTTATCTCGGTGCGTACGACAAGGACGCCTCCGGCAAGTTGACGAACACGGCGAATTTCGACAAGGCCATCGCGTCCTTTCAGGATTTCGTCAAGCGCTGGCCCGATCACCAGACCGCCGAGGCCAAACCTCTGGCGCCCGAGGCAGTTTACCAGATTGCCCGCAACCAGTTCTCGCTCCAGCATTACGATGACGCCATCGCATCGTATAAGGACCTGATCCAGCGTTATCCCGACAGCGAACTCGCGCCCTTTGCGGCGTACGAGATCGGCACGACCTTATATACCGCGCACAAACCCGCCGAGATGATCGCCGCATTCCGTGATTACGCGACCAAGTATCCCAATCACGCCCACGTCGGCGACGCCTTGTACGCCATCGGATCGGAACTGGAGGAGGAAGGCAACGCACTCGCTGCCAAGGGACAAACCGCCGAGGCCGCCAAACGATTTGACGACGCTGTCGCGGCGTACCGCGACGTTATTTCACGCGCCGCCTCCGCCGACAAACTCAGCGACCAGATGCGCAACGCCGCCGTCGCCGCCGAGGTGCGCATTGCGGCAATGCTGGTGGACCAAAACAAACTCAAGGACGCCGTCACTGATTACCTGGCGTTCCTCGCAAAGTTCGCGAGCGACCCCGTTGCGGCGCACCAGATGGTCGGCCAAATCGCAGAACTGTATCGCAAGGCCAAACTGCTCCCCGATGCCTACGCCGCGCTGGATCAGCTCACCACGCAATATCAGCAGAATTCCGCAATTCGCATCGCCGCTGTGACCAGCGCCATCGAACTCGCGCTCGGCGAAAAGGATTTTGCCCGCGCCAGCGCCGCCGCGCAGAAATTGTCGGCCGATCCGGAAAAGGACAAGCTTCCTGCGGTCAGCTACCTGGCGATCGGCAACGCCTACTTGAAGACGGAGCATTTCGACGAGGCGCGCGCCAGTTTTCAGAAACTGCTGTCTCTTTACCCTGATGAAACGCGCACGTTACCCGCGGCACAGGTCGGGTTGGGCAACGCATTGCTGGGGTTGAAGAATTATGACGAGGCCGAAGCTGCCTTTAACAAAATGATCGCAGCCACTCCGCAGAGTCCGGCACGCCCGGATGCCGATCTCGGCCTTGCAAAAGTGTACGAAGCCAGGGGCGCGGGCCAATCGTTGAAGGCCCCGGGCAATGTGAAGGCGGTGGATTTGTTCAATAGCGCGATGCGCAACGGTCGTGGCGACACCTCGTTCGAGGCCGCGTACCATTTGGGGACGATGTTCTTCAATGCGAAGGATGATCCGCAAAAGGAGAAGGATTCCAAAAAGCTCGCGCTCGCTTACTTTTTGCGGCTGCTGTTTGCCACGGGCCCGATGGCCGAGGAAGCGGCGTACCGTACGGGGCAGTGCCAGGAAGCGTTGGGCAACGCTCAAGGCGCTTGCAATGCGTACCAAGCCTATGAGCGCCGATTCCCGAACGGCACGTTTGCACAGGATGCGAAGGCAAAAGTCGCGTCCCTGTGCGCGCCCGCCCAATCCTAGAATGCGTGTCGACATCCGATGAAAATTCTCACACAAAGATTCGCCGATTGGTTGATGGGATTGACGCGGATGATGCGATACCTCGTCATCGCCGTGCTGTTCCACGTCCTGTTGCTGGTGATCCTCGGTTCCGTCAAGATCGTCGCCGTCCTGCCCAAGATTGTCGCGCAATTTCAAGGAGCTTCCTTGCCCCCGCCTCCCGAACAGGAACCTGACCCGTTCGCGGCGTACCGCGATTTCGATTACAACGGGCCAACAACCGGCGGCGGCGGCGGCACTTCGGGTAAAGGTCCCGGAGGCATTCCGACGGCGGCAGGAACCACGCCTCAGGAATATAAAGCGAGCATTTTGCAGTCGGAGACGCCGAGCACAAAATCGGAGGTCGGCGAAGTCATTGGCGTCGTGGACGACACAGCCGCGCAGGGTGTGCGACTGGCGGGCACACAGGGCGGACTGAGCGCGCCAACCGTGGGTCTTGGCGAGAGCCAGATGGGCACGGCAGGCGTGCGCGGGCCAGGCGGCGGCGGTTTCGGCCAGAGACAAGGCCCCATGCGCGCCCAGTCGCTGAAGAAATTCAGGGGCAGCGCCGAAACGGAGCGGGCGGTGCTCGCCGCGCTGCGGTGGTTGAAATCGAACCAGCGCCCCGACGGTTCCTGGCATTGCGCGCAGAGCGATCAGGCGGGAACAGCCCTGGCGGTGCTGGCGTTTCTCGGTCACGGGGAGACGTCTGATTCGGCGGAATTCGGCACATGTGTCAACAAGGCCCTGCAGTATCTCGTCTCGCAAATCGGAAGCGACGGCCTCGTGACGCAGTGCGACGCACGAATGTACGCACAGGGCATGGTTTCGCTGGCGTTGTCCGAGGCGTACGGCATGACGCAGTCGCCCACCGTCAAGGAACCGCTCGACCGGGCGGTGAATGCCATCATTCAGATCCAGAAGGTAAAGAAGAAGGATGCGAAGTTCAACGGCGGCTGGCGCTACACGGCGACGGCGGATGACTCAGACACATCCGTAACCGGGTGGATGGTCATGGCGTTGAAGTCCGCGAAACTCGCAGGAGTCGAGATTCCCCAGGAGTCGTTCGACATGGCATCAAATTATCTTTGGCAGATGTACGGCGACGGCGGGTTTGGTTACCAGAATCCTGGCCGGGACCTGGGGCCAACGGCCATCGGCGTGTTGTGCCAGCAATTCATGGGGCACTCCGACGACAAACGGATCAAGAAGTCGCTCGACTTCCTCAGGGAACAACGGGTGGAATGGGACCGGACAAAGGGCGCGTACGTGCTGTATGAATGGTACTACATCACGCAAGCGATGTTTCAGGGTGGCGGCTCGTATTGGGAGTATTGGAACAGTCAGATCCGCGACGCGATGGTGAGAAGCCAGGCCGATGACGGCCACTGGCCGATGCCGCCGCAAAGTGAATGGGAAGGCAAGCTGGTGCCCAATTCACCGGCTTATTCGACGGCCATGGGCGCGTTGATCCTTGAGGTGTACTACCGCTATCTTCCGATCTACCAGGAACTGGAGAATCGGTCGACAACACCCGCCGGCTGATTCAATTCCTGCGGGAGATTACTTCCCGCCCGACTTGCACTTGGGCAGATCTTTGCCGAGCGGTTCCTTCTTGGCGCTGATGTTGGGGCTGGTGAGGGCTTTCTCTTTATTCTCGTCGATGAAGGCCTTCCACTTTTCGGGCACGTCGCCTTCCGCAAAAATCGCCTCGACGGGGCACACGGGGATGCACGCCGTGCAATCAATGCACTCGTCAGGATGAATGTAGAGCCGGTCCGCGGCTTCGTAGAAACAGTTGACGGGACACACCTCAACGCAGTCAGTATATTTGCATCCCACACACGGTTCAGTCACTACGTGCATCGCTTCCTCCTGTGTTTTCCAAGTTTCAACAACAAGTAAATTTATCGCGTCGGCAACGCTATGCTATACTGTTTGTGGTGAACGCTGCCAAGCGCAATCTAGCAGCCCGCGCAAAAAAAATCATCCAGAATCTGCGCCGCGCTTATCCTGATGCGCACTGCGCGCTCGATCATCGCAACCCGCTCCAATTGCTCGTCGCCACAATCCTCAGCGCCCAGTGCACCGATGTCCGCGTCAACATGGTCACGCCCGCCCTGTTCGCAAAATACCGCACGGCAGCCGATTTCGCAGCGGCGCCGGCGGGGGAATTGGAGAACCTGATACGCTCCACTGGTTTTTTTCGCAACAAGGCGCGTTCGATCCGCAACTGCTGCCGGACTCTCGTCGACCTGCATGACGGCAAGGTTCCCGACACGCT
>CAZAQZ010000096.1:0-9006 GCA_964487175.1 uncultured Verrucomicrobiota bacterium
CCCTGCCCGGCAATATACAGGATCGCGCCGCCGTAGTAGTTGTCCTGGCCGTTCGTGACCGTGAGCATGAACGGGCTGAACTCGAACTCGATGCGATCGCCATATTCGATGGGACGGTTGAACGTGTAGTTATAGGTCTCGGTCCACGTCCAGTTCGTCAAACTGGAATCGGCCTGTATCGAGTACTCGTTGTCAAGATATTGCGCGACCGTGGTTTGGCCTTCGAAGAAGAAGCGGATATTCGGCGGGCCCGTCAATCCATTCAGTGACCACATGTGCCACGTAATGCTGTTTCCACCCTTTCCGATGCTATCGTCAATCTCGATGGTGGTCATGCGCTGCTCCCAATAGAAAATCAAATAGGTATCGTAGATCATGAACTCACACTCCCGCGCATGACGGCCGCGCGGTCGGTCTGAGATCCGCGTGACGAGCGTTGTGGACGTGTTGTAGACGGTGTCCGGTTCCAGCAACGTTGTCTCGTCGAACAGCGGAATGACGCCGATACTCGTGTCCGGTAGGGCCGTAATGGTGGCCGGCTGGCTCTGACCATTGGGAGAGATGGCAATGATCGACACAAAATAGGTGTCGCCCGACGTCAAGCCAGAGATGACGGTGCTGGTCACGTTCCCGAGATCCGTCGTGTTGGTCGTGGTCGTGCTGATATCAGTGTAAGACATGCGGTAATCGGTCACCCCAAGCGAGGCACTGGCAGTCCACGCCACGCCGATGGCGTTGGTGGTTCCCGACGAAACCTGGGTCAGGTTGGTGGGCGGCAGGACAACGACCGGCGGGATTTCCAGTCGGAAAAACGCGGCACTGTTGGTCATGGGCGCTAGGAACGACTTGGTGGTGCCATCACCCTGGATCATTGGATAATTGTTGGTCCACGGCCCAAGGACAAGGTCCGTGGTTGATTCGGGAAAATACTCAACGCCAACCGCGCTTGGCCAACTGATTTGGGCCGTCGGCAGGCTGACCACTGGCAGGACGTTGGTTACGGGGGGGGTGCCGGGGCTGGATACACTGGCCCCGAGTGAGACGTCATCAATGTCAATCGTGGCCGACAGGTTCGTAACCGCCGCGCCCGCAAAATGGAAAAAGATGGTCCCCGACGTCGCGCTGGGAGGAGCCGTGACGGAGTTGCTGATCAAGCCATAAATGACGTCGTTTCCAGGAGTGAACGATTGGTAACCCGTGTCCCCTCCGGCATTCCACAGGATTCGCCACTGCGCATTATATCCCGCGCTGCCCGTCAGAGCAGTGGCGTAGAAGGTGAACGGGTAGGTGGTTCCTCCCGTCACTGGCACGACTTGGTTAAACTGAACCACCGGACCGGCACCGGTGCTGGCCAGATAGACTTCGAAGTTATAAAAGCCATTGTGCGGGTTGTCGTTTGTGCGAACCCCATACACAGGTCCGCCAGCAGCCGTATCCACAGTCCAACCGGTGGCGCTGGATCCGGTTCCGGTTTCGAATCCTCCATTTGTTACAAGATTCGAAGAAGAAGACCCCGGTACCCCGGGAATAACGTCCAAAAGCTGATAGCTGCGCGTGCCGCTGGGGAACGGGTCAAAATCGGTTTGCGTCGTTCCATCCCCGACTACCGCCGCGACGAGATTGGTCCACGTGCCAGGGGGGTTGGACGACCATTGTACCTGGTAAGTATTACCGGTGCTCGTGGGCCAGCTCAACTGGACACCGGGTTGAATGTTGAGCTGCACTTGAGCGCTGGCCACAACGGCGCTGAGAAAAAACAAGAGGGCGACCACTGCCAAATGGACGGGAAAAGTTCTGATCAACCTGTTTTTCAGCATAGTTGTCCTAAAAATGTGATGAAACAAATTGCATCACGTTCTGAGTCTCACTGCGTCCCAAGATTTGTCAGGGTCCCACAGAGGGCGAACGATTGCAAGCACAAAAAACAGAGACATGCACTTATGGTAAAGCGCATGGTAGAAATGTGTAAGTGCTTTGTAGCAGAAGTACTATGGCTAAGCAGAAAGGTCAAGATTGTGAAAAATAGTCAGGAACATTATAAGCGATCCACCCATCACTGCAAACATTTGACCTCCAGGAGGAGTCGGACCGGCTATCATAGGGTGGAGTTGGCCTCCACCACATGCGGCCTACGGCAACAATCGCACGCGATAGAATGCCGGCGGGTTTGTCGCGCCACCGAAATCGGTTTGGGTGACGGGCGAGCCGGTGCCGATGGTGAGGGAGCCGACGTTGAGCCAAGGGGCGCTGGCGTCGGGCGTGGTGGTGCTCTTTTGCAATTGATTCGTCTTGCTCGGCTCAGTAATCCACGTGACGGCGATGTCATTGCCGATAATGCTGATATTGGTGATGCGAAAGGCCGTGGCTGGATTGGTCGGATTGGTCCCCGCCAGAAACTCCTGCCAATTGCTCATCCCATCGCCATCCGGGTCGGCATTGGGGTCTGCTTGGGGGCAATTGGTGCAACCGAAATAGAACAACTGCCACGCTTGGAACGGAGTGACGCAGGTGATCGTCACGCTGGCGGCCGACTCCGCCTGACCGTCGTTTGCAGTCAACTGCAAGACGTACGTGCCTGCGGTGTCAAAACTGGCGGACGCGGTCACATTGCTCGAATTGCCAAAGGTGACATTACCCGGCCCGCTTACGAGGCTCCACGCAATCGTGAGCATGCCGGGCGGGTTGGGCAGGCCGTCATCGGTCGCCGTACCGTCCAATGTGATGGGTACGCCGACGGTGGCAATCTGGTTCGTGCCGGCGTTGACCGATGGCGCACGGTTGGCGGTGGGCAGCGTGGCGAGGCCGTAGACCTCAGCAGCGCTGAGAGCGCGGCTGTAAATGCGGACGTCATCGATGCGGCCACCGAACGCGCGCGCGGCGTCGGCGCGGTTGCCAATATACAGGTTCTGTGCGGAATCGTTCAGGGGAGTTTCGCCCAGGCCTCCCGGGCCGGTGCTCACGTCGGAAATCGTCTGGGCGACGCCATTGACATAGATGCCGGGTACGTTCGACTGTGAGCTGCTGCTGTAGGAAACGGCCACGTGCGTCCAGGTGTTGGTGATCACAACGTGTCCTGTCTGCCATTTGTTGGTGCGATTGTTGGTGAAGCTCTGCTCGAATTGCACCTGGTACTGACCGCTGATGATCGAATTCTGATTGTAGAAAATCCAGCCGCCCCCGCTCTTATCCATGATTCGCCCGAGACTGCCGCCACCGAGACTCGCGGTGTTGATATACGCGCACACGGTCGCGCCCGTGCTGAAGAGGTTGTTCAAGGCTGTTGGATGGCTGGCATTCACATTGTTGGCCGAGACGCCGTTGATGTTCACTGCTCCGTTGAGATATCCGTTGGTTGTCCACAGCGACGCGCTGGATGCGGTGGCGTTCAAGCCGTTGCCGGAGGAGTCGAATGCTGTGGTGCCGTTGGTTTCGTCGAACTTCCAGTAGGCCGTCAGGCCCGTCGCATAGACCGTGGTCGGATCGACGGTGACGTACACGTTTTGGATGGTCTGCAACTGTCCGGCAGTCGCGGTAAGCTGAAGGATGTACGCTCCTGATTGCGGGAATGTGGCGGTTGTGACAGGCGCATTGGACGAACTGAAAACCACACCGGCGGGCCCGGCAGCCTGCGTCCACACCACCGTGAGAGGCGGCGCCACCGGAACTCCGAAATCGGTCGCGGTGGCGTTGAGAACAAGCGCGGAGTTTGTGTTGTTGAGTGTGGCTGAAGCGCCGACTGGCGTATTGATCACGATGACCGGAGGCCGGTTGGAGACAGGCCCGTTGGGTATCAGCTCGATGCCGCTCGATAACGCGTTGTCCTTGAGGGTGGTGTACTGGATCGTGATCTGACCGCTGTTGTCGGGAATGGCGTAGAATTGTTGAATGTTCGCCCGGTTCGGCGCGCCCGCGGCGGCGATGATGTCAAAATTCGAGAGCACCTGCGTGCCGTTGATGGACACGTTGAAGAGCCGCTGGTTCGTAGTGGTCCAGTAGTAGTCCGCGAAATGCAAACGCACGAGGTAGTTGGACGAGAGTGCCAGATTGGGGAAGACGTAAGAGAAATTGCCGAAGCGTGAGGTTTGGTAAACCGCCTGGGGCGCCGGGTTCGTCACAGTGCTGGTGTCGATCGTGCTATTCGTCGAAGAGGTCGAGCCTCCCGAAAAGAAAGCATCGGCGGCGAATTGATTGGTTGCGTAGCCACCGGAGTTGATCGCATTGACGATGGCCCAAACGACCGTGTCGGTATACAACTGGCTGCCCTGCGTGCCAATGGCGACCAGCGTATTGCTGCCGCTCATGAGGGTTTGCCCGTTCCATGTATAAATGTGATTGGTGCTGGTGAGCGAACCTTGTGAAACGCCGTCGATTTGAAGCTGGACGCTATCGCAATTGGAGTAGGCTTTGACCTCCACGACGGTGGCGGTGCGCGGTGTGAAGCGGCGGCTGGAGATGTAGACAAAACCGTTGGTCGTCCAGTTCGCTTTGTAGTAGTAGAACGCGTCTTTGCGTGTTTGGCGGTCATACGTGACAAGGCCCTTATCGTTGCGACCGGGGGTGTCGCCTTCGTCGCGGGCATCCGAGGCGAAATCGAACATGTTCCAGACGGACTTGAGCCACAGATAGGGTCGCACTTGCATCTGCTGCCAGGTTGCCTCGTGCAGGAGATTCTCATATTCCTCGTAATGCGGAACACCCGGACTGCTCGGATTGACGGGTTCAGGCGGATTCTCCATGTGTTGGTAGATGCTGCCACCCGCGCCGAATTCACTGATTCCCATGGGATGCTGGGCACCGGAAAACTTGGAATCCATCGCCCCGCCGAAATCACTGTACGTGTCAGTGTACCAGCCATAGTACTCGTTGAACCCGACGACGTCCGTGTACCAATTGATCGGATCGCCGTTGTCCGCGCAACAGGAAGCGGCTGTCGTGAGGCGCGTCGGGTCCTCGGAATGGGCGAGTAGATTCAGGGCCTGCACCAGCGGGCGCGGGTCGGGCCCACTGTCCAGGAGCACTTCGTTGTACACGCCCCAGAAACAGACGCAGGGATGGTTGTAATTCTGCCGGATCGTCTCGATGAGCTGCTGGCTGACGTTGTTCGAAAACGCAATGTCGGAGGTGATGTAATCGATCATCGGGACTTCGCTCCAAGCCACAATCCCATTTTGATCGAGAAGGTTATACTCGATTTGCGGGTGTTGATAGTGACTCAGACGCACGCCCGTGCAACCCATTTCCACAACAAAACCGATGTCCTGCGTCATGTCCGATTGGCTGATGGCCCAGCCTTCGTTCAGACGGTCCTGATGGAAGTCGACTCCGTGCAGATCAAGATACTGGCCGTTAAGGAAGAAGCCGTTGTTGATGTCGACACTGAAATAGCGAAAGCCCAGCGGTTGCTGGACAAGATCGTTGGTACTGGTGCCGTCACTGACCTGCACGTAGACCTGGTAAAGGTAGGGATCGGCCCGCCCGTTCCACAGATGGGGATTGGTGAGGGTCGTGGCCTGGACAATGGCCAGATCGCTGCCTGCGCCAAGTACTTGATTGGTGGTTAATGTGGCCACTATATTATTCGTTGCGTCCACGATTACCGTGGTAATCGTGACGTTGGAACTGCCGGCGGTGTCATTGCGGAGCTTGGCCGTGACCTGAAGATTGGCGGAGTTGCTACTCACGCTTGTCTGCATCAGATAAACGCCCGGCGAACCATAATCGAGCGGCGTGACATGCAACTTGTCCGTCACCAGCAGGTGAACATCACGATAAATTCCCCCGAAGAAAGTGAAGTCGGCGTCCAGCGGCGGGATGTCGGCGTTGAAGGCGTTGTTCATCTTCACTGCGATGACGTTGTCGGTCCCGACATTGATGTAGGGCGTGACGTCAAACACGAACGCGGAAAACCCGCCCTGGTGCTCGCCCATGAATGCGCCGTTCACATAGACGTCGGCGACGATATTCGCGCCATCGAACTTAAGAAAGATCTCGCGGTTAGTATATGAGCCATCAACGGTATAATGCAGGCGGTACCAGCCGATGCCGCGATAGTAGTTATTGCCACCATCTTGGCCATCGAGGTTGTTCCACGTGTGGGGAAGCGTGATCGCACTCCAGGAGGAATCGTCAAACACGACATTTGTCGCGGCGGGAACATCCGAGAGAATAAACTTCCAACTGTCGTCCAGGATGAAATCGGCCCGGTTGCTCGTTGGTGGAACGTACTGGGCATTCACCATCTGGCATTCGCCAAGATACCACCACGAGACGGCAAGCACGCAGGCGGTGAAGAGTCTTCGAGGGTTCATTGGGCTATCCCTTCCGGGATGGACCGATTCTACTTCATTCCATTAACTCACGAGACACAAGAACGCACGTCCATTGCCCCTTGTCCACATTGGCTGCGCAAAGTCGTGAGTCCCTCCTTGCCGGCCAACCTTGGTGGTCACTCAGACTTTGCGCCGACGACGGACCATCATGACCAGACTGGCCAGACCCATGCATCCGAGTGCAAGCGAAGACGGCTCGGGAACGATTACCAGGCTAAAGTCATCGATCCAAGCACTGTTAGCATTGCCTGTGGGAGTGACGTTAACGTTGATCGGAAACACCTGGATGTATGATATAGGAAGTGTGGAAGGCGCTGTGAACACACCTGTATCCAGCGGAATCCACGTGTTTACGACACTGTTCGAGTCAATGTGGTTCGAGAAGATGGCGTGGCCAGCACCCGACTCCACGGTGCCCAAATTCTGCGTAGTCGTGCCCGTGACATTGAAGAACGTGGCTTGAATCCCGATGTAGCCTGTGAACGCCGTGTTCGTGATAATACCCCAAGCCGACAGGTCAAACTGAGTGCCAGCCGTGAAGGCGGCGTTACTAATCGTTTCGTAGGCGCCGATGCCGTTTCCGCCTGGCAATCGTACAGCCTTTGAACCGGTGTGATGTTCACCAGTCGAATTAAGAACCGCGCCACTGAAGGCGGTCCAACCGCCAGCGGAAGCCGGCGTACCCAGCTCGAAACTCGGATCGGTCACGAAGTTGGTTTGGGCCGATGCTGAAAAAGTGGAAATGAGGCACGCCATCGCCATGATGCCTGAACCGACAAAAATCCGCTTTAGGGCAAACGTTTGCATAGTACTCTCTCCTGTTGCTTTTTCTTACCTTAGAGTTTGCAGTCCCGTCGTTAAGAGATTTGCTTCTCCAAAAAGCCATGCTCCATAAACCTCTGAGAAATGCAAGCGTTTTCTTTAGGCCTAAAGCGAGGGGATGTCACAGCGCGGCACGGTGTAGGCGAGGGGACACCCTAACGAACACGCGGCAAACGTGGGGTGGGTTGGTGGGCCCGCCAGGATTCGAACCTGGGACCAAGGGATTATGAGTCCCCTGCTCTAACCAGCTGAGCTACGGGCCCAACAATTAGTTATAAAGCACTTGCGATAGGATCATAAATCCAGGCTTGCATTTCTGATACTGTAATCTGATACTGCTTGCATGAAAGACAGCAAACGGGAGCAAAAGTCGCCTTGGGCGAAAACGCCCGTCGCAAATCTGATTCGATACCGGTCATCGGGTGTCTATTTTGCCCGCGTCCGTGTGGCTGGCAAGTTAATTCGGCAGAGCCTGAAGACGAATGTATTCTCAGTCGGCAAAATTCGCCTGGCCGATCTGACTCAAGAGCAGCGCAAAGCTGCCGAGGTCGGGAAGCTCTCAGCAAATGGGAAGATGTCATTCGGGGATGCACGAAGGATTTACGAGGAACGGTTGAAGAACAACCAACGCCTGAAGCCCACTGCGAAACAGTATCGAATGCGAACGATCAAGGATCTTGGAAAGACATGGTCCGGTCTCAATGCGACCGACATTCGCAAGATTTCCGAGCGCGATTGTTTGGAATGGGCGGCAAAGTACGCGGAGAAGTATTCGCCCACAGTTTACAACAACACGGTGGGCACGTTGAGACACATTCTGGAGATCGGCATCCGAGCCGGAGCGCGTTATGGGAACCCCGCCAACGCAATCCCAAAACTCAAGGTTCGACAAAGGGCTCTCAAATTGCCCGAGCAGAAGCAGTTTCTCCGCATGGTGGAAGTCATGAGATCTGCCAGAGGGCGGTTCAGCAAGGATTGCGCGGACCTCGCCGAGTTTCTCGCGTACAGCGGCTGCCGAAAGGGCGAGGCCGCGCGTGTCCACGGGGGCGATTGTGACTGCAAGAAAGGGGAAATCACGGTTCACGGCGATCCCGCCACCGGCACAAAGAACTGGGAAATCCGGCGCGTTCCACTGATCCCGGATATGCGACGGCTCCTTGAGCGCGTCCGTTCTGAACGCGGAGAAGAAGATTGGATGAATACAACAGTCATGGGGGTCCGTGAGTGTCAGAAAGCCCTTGATTCCGCGTGCGAGAAACTTGGCGTGGCGAGGATCACCCATCACGACCTGCGGCATCTCTTTGCGACACGGTGCATTGAATCTGGCGTGGACATTACAACGGTGAGCCGCTGGCTCGGACACAAGGACGGCGGCGCGCTGGCAATGAAAACGTACGGTCATCTGCGTGACCAGCACTCCGCGGCAATGGCGCAGAAAGTCACCTTTGCGGATTCTCCGTCGAGCCAGTCTTGACGACATCTAATAGACGTAAGTGATATTGGCGGCGACTGGATAACGTCTTCATACTGATTGACGAGGCGCATCGTTCGACGGCGGCGATCTCGGCAACTACCCCACTCGGTGAGAAAGGCCGTGCCGTTCAACAAAAAGACCACCAGCCATGTCCAGCGCCAATTCGTGGCCGCCGGTCCGGCGGATGTTCTCCCGCAGTTGCTCCTTGTCACTGGTGAAGATTCGGACCCCCTTTCGACCACGGGAAATCGTCACATACCATTGTTGTTGGTTCGTGGCTGCCTTGACGGCGGAGTCGGAAAACAAGACGTAATCCACCGTTTTGCCCTGTGACGCATACGAGGTGATGGCGAAGCCGCGAACAAGGCGGCGGTAATCCTT
>CAZAQZ010000097.1:0-8814 GCA_964487175.1 uncultured Verrucomicrobiota bacterium
TTGCTCCCGCTGATCGTGATGGGGGTGCCACCGGGCACTTGGCCGCAATTGGGCGAGACACCGGTCACCCCGGGAAAGGGATTGAACAGATCACTCAGGTCGGTGGCATTCGCGGCATCGCGGAGGAGAGGTGTCACGTTGAAGATTTCCTGAAACGTCCGCAGCGTTGAGCTGTGGGTATAATGGACGGTGTTCGAATAGCCACCGCCCTTGGCCATTCGTGAAATGACAATCATCCCGATCGGCCCGTCCCCGTTCTCTCCTGTCTGAGGTTCCCCTTCATCCCATGTAATGAAGATGGCCCCTCCGTTGCTGTAGGCCTGGGAGTTGAGAATGATCGGAAGGTTGGTGGATAGCCACGTGTCGCCCTGGGTGATCAAATTACCGGAAGGGCAGCCGGTGTTGCCGTGCATCTCATCGCACAGGTTCGGCGTGATGAAGTTGTACCGCGTGACCACGTTGCTCTGGAGGTCACCGGCCAACTCATAGTACGGCCGCACGTTGGCGATGCAGTAGGCCGAATTGGCGTTGTTCGTATTAGTCACGTCGTCGAAGTACACCATCGGGTTGTGTTTCGGCGCATATTGGCCCGATGCCGTCAGCGGACAAACACCTGCGCTGATGCTTTCCTGGTAAGAGGTCCACGAGATGCCGGCGTTCCTTAGCAATGTCACGAGATGATTGGTCGTGCTCTGGTTGGCCTGCGAAGGCTGATCATCGGCAAGGATCCCGAAATTCGTACCTGCCTCCAGCCACAAGTAGTTCGGCAGGCTGGGATGATTGCCGGGAGGGTTGAAATACTGGGTCGTATGCGAGGCCATCGGCAGCAGGGTATTGTTGATGTACGGCGCTGCGGCGTCGGCTGTGGCATTGCCGCTAATTGAAGCCCAGTTATTATTTTCCTCCAGGATAATGAAAACCGTCTTGACGTCCTGCAAGGACGCCCTGATTGGTGACACCACAAAGGTGAAAGCGACCATCACCAGCAACACCGATATTATTGAACGGCCTTTTCCCATAAATACCAAAGGGACCATCTGGTTATCTGAATAGGCTGCTGGTGCGCACCGCAGCGACCGAACGCCGCGCCAGTAGACCATACAGCAGGCAAATATGTCAAGAAACTCTTTGCCTGTGACACCAAGTGGATTCGGCAAAAGAGAGCGCTTACAGAACACAACCCGCCGTTGAAGTGCGAAGTTGACGGGCCGGGCCGTTGGTCTTACTCTTTCCTTCTGCCATGACTAGGAAAGTCTCCATCTACGATACGACATTGCGCGACGGCGCACAGGGCGAAGGAATCTCGTTTTCGAGCACAGACAAGATTCGCATCGCCGAGCGCTTGGACACGTTCGGCGTCCATTACGTCGAAGGTGGCTGGCCGGGATCGAACCCGAAGGACATGGATTTTTTCACGGAAGCCGCCAAACGCAAATTCAAGCATGCCCGGATCGCTGCGTTTGGCAGCACGCGCCGCGCAAACACAAAGTGCAAGGACGATCCACAGATCGACATGCTCATCCAGGCCAATTCACCCGTCGTCACCCTGGTTGGCAAGACATGGAGCCTTCACGTGGCCGAGGTTATCCGCACCACGCCCCAGGAAAACCTGGCGATGATTGGCGACTCGGTGCGCTTTTTCAAGGAACACGGCAAAGAGGTCGTGTACGACGCGGAACATTTTTTCGATGGTTACAAAGACGATCCACGCTACGCGCTGTCAACGCTCAAGGCGGCCCAGGATGCCGGCGTTGACATCGTTGTCCTGTGCGACACCAACGGCGGCACGATGCCGGACGAAGTGGGCCGCGTCACCGCTGAAATTTGCAAAGTGATGAAATGCGCTGTCGGCATTCATACTCACAACGATTCCGGCGTCGGTGTGGCCAATGCATTGGCCGCCGTCCAGCAGGGCGCTGTGCAGGTCCAGGGAACCATCAACGGCTACGGCGAACGCACGGGTAATTGCAACATGACCAGCGTCATCCCCTGCCTCGTCCTGAAAATGGGCATTGAGTGCATCCCGAAGGAAAACGTACGCCGCCTGCGCGAACTCTCGATGTTTATCGACGATCTGGCCAACGTGCGCCACGACATCCGCCAGCCATTTGTCGGCGCGACCGCGTTTGCCCACAAGGGCGGCATCCACGTCAATGCCGTGGAAAAAATTGCGCACAGCTACGAACACATCCAGCCGGAACTGGTGGGCAATCACCGCCGTGTACTGGTCAGCGAACTGAGCGGCCGCAGCAATATCTTGATGAAGGCGCACGAGCTCGGCATGGACCTGAGCAAGGACACGCCCGAGGTGCGCGAGATTCTGCAGCAACTCAAGCAACTCGAGCACGAAGGTTATGAGTTCGAGGCCGCTGATGCCAGTTTCCATATTCTTCTGCAGAAACTGCTTAAGAAGCACAAGCCGTTTTTTAAATTGCTTGCCTACCGCGTCATCATGGACAAGCACGGCCCCGACGGTCACGATATCGTCGAGGGTAGTGTGAAATTGGAGATCAACGGCGAAGTCGTTCACACCGTGGCGGAAGGGGACGGCCCTGTTCATGCGCTGGATCGCGCTTTCCGCGCCGCGTTGGAGAAGTTCTATCCGTTGATCGCCGAGGTGAAACTCGTGGACTACAAGGTGCGCATCCTCGATTCCACGCTGGGCACGGGCGCCAAGACGCGCGTCATCATCGAAAGCACAGATGGCAAGGACACGTGGGGCACCGTCGGCGTCAATGACAACATCATCGAGGCAAGCTGGGAAGCCCTCGTGGACTCAGTCGAGTACAAGCTGTTCAAGGACGAACAGCACAAGAAGTAATCGACCCGTGAGCCCGCTATCGCGACCCACGCTCAAGACAGGGCGATTGATTCTCCGCCCGTTCACACTGGACGACGCGCCTCGCGTCCAGAAATTGGCGGGCGACATGGCCGTCGCTTCCACCACCCTGCTGATCCCCCATCCCTATGAGGACGGCATGGCGGAGGAATGGATCGGCGCCCATCAGGAAAAATTCGAGAAGGGTACAGAGACCGTATTTGCCATCACACTCAAGTCTAAAGCGCTTCTCGTCGGGGCCATGGGTCTGCATATGAACCCACGCCATGAGAATGCCGAACTCGGATACTGGATTGGAAAACCGCATTGGAACAAAGGCTACGCCACCGAGGCGGCCCAGGCAGTGCTCGATTATGCGTTTACCGCGTTACACCTGCACCGCGTCCACGCCAGTCATCTGACGCGCAACCCGGCCTCAGGCCGCGTCATGCAGAAGATTGGAATGAAACACGAAGGTTGTCGCCGCCAGCACGTCAAACGGTGGGATGTCTTTGAAGATATCGAGATCTACGGCATCCTGCGCGCTGACTTCGCTGCATCGCGCAGCCGCTGATATCGCCGCGCAAGCGCCGCGTCATTGCCCGCCAGGAGAAATGATGTGGTCATCAACCAGTACACTTCGCCGCGCGATACTTTGATGCGCTGTGTCGCGTCCAGAGGATTGGCGTGACGCAATCGCGCGATGGTTTTTAGTCCGATCCAAATCGGCCAGGTGCAGGCAAGTCGCAGACGCTTCAACGAACCCGGGATTTGCATCGTATATTCCCAGCCCGCATCGAGATGGGCAACCGCTGTGTCGAGCCAGCGCGCGTACAGTGGCTCGACCTGCCTGAAGTTGTTTGGGTCAAGCAATGATTGCGGTTCGGCCACGGGAAGGTAACAACGTCCAATCCGCAAATCACGCGGCATGTCGCGCAGGATGTTCACCAGTTGCAGCCCTTTGCCGAACTTCACACCCAACGCACAGATCCGGCTGGCGTCCCAATGCTGCAGTTCCTTCAAATGCGCCATGCACGTCTTCGTCCAAAACTCACCTACACAACCGGCCACCATGTACGTGTAGCGATCCAGTTCCTCGTCGTTGGCCAGCGCGACCAATTCGCCTTCCGTCTCGCCAAAAATAGTCTCCAAATCAAAAATCTGTCCGCCAATAATCGTGTGTAACAACTCCCCAATCCGCTGCTGATCTTCCTGCGAATACGAGCGGAGTAATGCCATGCATCCGTCCAGCTTTGCAAGAAGCGTACGTTCCGCGGGCAACCCCTGGTTCGCGGCCAGATCGACAATGCCCCGCGTCACTCCCCCTTGCATCCGGCGCAACAAATCAATCCGCTTCTCGCGCGGCACCGCCTTGGTATCGGCTATGGTATCGCTCGCACGGGCCAACAGGTACGCCAGGGAGATTTGCGGTCGAATCTCGCGCGGCAGGACGCGGAGTGTGAGGTAAAACGAACGCGACACATCGCGCAGCAGATCGGTTAACAATCCACAGGCCTGCTCCTCGCTGTAGGGCGGCAGACAGGGTTTGTCTGCCGTGATCCGCGACGGTTCCGCCTTCATCACCGTCACTGTAGTCGGCGTGTCAGTCCACTGGCAATGCCGAAAATTGCGGTTGTATTCCGAAGTCTTTCTTGTATCCTCGCGCGATGCTTTCGCTATTTTGGGAGACAATCGGGTTCGTCGGCGGAGTTGTGTACTGCAGCTTCTTCGAATGGACACTCCACAAGTACGTCATGCACCGCCCGGTGCGGTTTTTTCGTTATCCGTTCCAGGCGCATGCAGTGACGCACCACGGCAAATTCAAAGCGGACTATACCTATCAACTCCAGAATGAAGCCGACAAGAAAACCGTCCCGATGGCGTGGTGGAATGCACCCGCGTTGTGGGCGCTTCATATTCCCCCGGTGCTCGGATTGCAATGGCTGATCGGAAAACCGATCCTGTGGGGTGTGCTGGCCTCAATGATTCTTTACTACGCCACCTACGAATACATCCACTGGTGCATGCACATCCCTCGCAAGCGCAACATCGAACGTTCCGGCATTTTCTTCCGCCTCAATGGCCACCATCTTCTGCATCACCGCTACATGGGCAAAAACCTCAACGTCGTGTTCCCCCTGGCCGACACCCTGTTCGGCTCCCTGATGCTGCGTTCCCCGATTAAATTCTCCCAACCCATCGGTCCCACCATTCCCAACGTCCAGCCCATCGAGACGAAGAAGCGCGAACCCGAACTGACCAGCGTCTCGTAGCTAGTCGCGCTGATACGTCCCGATCAATTCAGCCTGCGCCAGAATATGGCCACCAATGGCCTGTTCGAGTTGTCGCCGTGTGACTCTCGGGGCAAGACCCAATTCCGTATCAAGCGCCGTCAACTTGAAATGATAATGATGGGCACCGTGACCGCGTGGCGGACACGGACCACCGTAACCGACCCGGCCGAAATCGTTCATCCCCTGCTTCGCGCCGCCGAGCGTCGCGACCGTATCGGTCTTTGCGACGTTCTCCGGTAGTTCACTCGTCTTCGCCGGGATCCCGTAAATCACCCAGTGCGTCCACACTCCGCCCGGCGCATCCGGGTCGTCACAAATCAGCGCGAAACTCTTTGCGCCATCGGGCACGCCGTCCCACTTCAACGCAGGTGAAGCATCCTGGCCCTCGCACGAATGTTTGGGCGGCATCGGCTGATTGTTTAGAAAACTCGGACTGCTGATGCTGAATGATGTCATGGAATCCCCCTTGCCTTCACCGAACGCCGCGACGCAGGCGCCCAGCACCGCCGTTATTGCAAGAATCGCCGTCCTCATTGCGTGGCTCCTCTACCGCATTTTCCACCCGATTAACCGCCTCCGCAAGTTTTGCTTGCATTGGCCCAAAAACTGCATATACTACGCACCAGCATCAGGAATGACCTCGATATAGATCGAGGCCTGCCAACCGAGGCGGGAGCGCCTACGGTGGCTTGCTCGAGGCAGTCGGCCTCCAGCGATGTGCGAGCGGCAAACGGCCGCGCGAACAAAATGCTCCGCGCAAAAAGACCGCGCTTCGCTGATGCGAAACGCGGTTTTTGTTTTTCCTGACGCGTGAACCGAAAGGATCAACGCATCATGAGCAACACGAATACAGCAACACTGGCCGCAGAAGTGGCCCGCGAATTCAACCTGTTCCTCGGGACCTATTGGTTCGATTTCGAACAGGCGGCGGAGTCGGCGCAAGTACTCCTTGCGCCGGCCAAAGACACAAGCCAGAACACCGAAAGCAAACCAACTGAGGGCCAGGTTCCCGATTACTCCATCTGACCCCATCCACTAACCCGGTTGCGCCGCCCCTTGTGCTGGGGCGGCGCGGCGGGGAATTTAATCGCACGTCCAAATGGGCCACCGCGAAGATAGAAAGCAATTGCTGTTGCAATTGCTCGACGAACGGATCCTCGTGCTCGATGGCGCGATGGGCACGATGATCCAGCAGCGCGAACTCTCTGCTGCGGATTTTGGCGGCCCGGCCCTCGAAGGCTGCAACGAAAACCTCGTGCTTACTCGGCCCGACGTGATCGTTGACATCCACAAGAAGTATTACGAGGCGGGCGCGGACATCGTCGAGACCGATACGTTCGGCAGCACTCCGTTGGTGCTGGCAGAGTACGGTCTGGCGGACAAGTGTCGCTACATCAACATCGCCGCGGCCACACTGGCGCGGCAGGCTGCCGAGGAATTCTCCACTCCGAAGAAACCGCGCTTCGTCGCAGCGTCCATCGGGCCAACCACCAAGGCCATCACCGTCACCGGCGGCGTGACGTTCGACCAGTTGATCGAGAATTTCTACCAGCAGGCGATCGGTCTCGCGGCGGGTGGCGCGGACATCATGCTGGTCGAGACGTGCCAGGACACGCGCAACATCAAAGCCGCGCTCATCGGCATCAACAAAGCGTTCGACGAACTCGGCTTCAAACTGCCGATCATGGTCAGTGGCACCATCGAGCCCATGGGCACGATGCTCGCCGGTCAGGCGGCAGATGCGTTGGTCGCTTCGCTGCAGCATATTGATTTGTTGAGTGTCGGCTTGAATTGCGCCACGGGACCGGAATTCATGACCGATCACATCCGCACGATTCACAACATGGCCAATACGCGCGTGTCGTGTTACCCGAACGCGGGATTGCCCAACGAGGATGGTTTGTATCTCGAAACGCCGACCACTCTCGCATCGGCCCTGGATCGGTTCGTCAAAAACGGCTGGCTCAACATCGTCGGCGGCTGCTGCGGCACGACGCCTCCCCATATCAAGGCGATAGCCGAGATGGCCGATGGACGTGAACCGCGCAGGCATCGCGCGGCGCGCAAGTCCTGGTACACGGGCATCGAACTGGTCGAGGCGTCCGACGACAATCGTCCCCTGCTTGTCGGCGAACGCACCAACGAAGTCGGCTCGCGCGCATTCAAGCGGCTCATCAGTGACGAAAAATTCGAGGAAGCGACCGAGATCGCCCGCGCCCAGGTCAAAAGCGGCGCGCAAATCATCGACGTCAATCTGGAAAACCCCGACCGCGATGAGTTGGCCGATATCGACCGGTTTTACGAGAAGCTGATTCGCAAGATCAAAGCGCCGATCATGATCGACACAACGAACGCCAAGTCGATTGAGCGGGCGCTGACCTATTGCCAGGGCAAGAGCATCGTCAACTCGATCAATTTCGAGGACGGCGAGGAAAAATTCCACAAGGTGCTGCCGTTGCTGAAGAAATTCGGCGGCGCGATTGTCATCGGGTCCATCGACGAGGACAAACTCCAGGCGCAGGCCATCACGCGCGAACGCAAACTGGCCATCGCCCAGCGGGCGCACAAATATTGCACCGAGACATGGGGCATTCCCGAGGAAGACCTGATTTTCGATGCGCTGGTGTTCCCCTGCGGCACCGGCGACGAGAATTACATCGCCAGCGCGGTCGAAACCATCGAAGGCGTACGTCTCATCAAGGAGAAGTTGCCGCGGTGCAAGACCGTGTTGGGCGTCAGCAATGTCAGTTTCGGTCTGCCGCCCGCCGCGCGCGAAGTCATCAATTCCGTGTTCCTGTATCACGCGACCAAGGCGGGGCTTGATCTCGCCATCGTCAATGCCGAGAAACTGGAGCGGTACGCCAGCATTCCCGACGTGGAAAAGAAGTTCGTCGAGGATTTGCTGTGGAATTATCCGCATGCCGGGTTCGATGCGCCGCGCGATTACCGCCAGCAGACACGCGAACAGCGCATCGCGATCAACCAGCATCACATCGCAGCGATCAACGAACATTTCAAGACCGCCGAGAGCCGCGTGAAGAAAAAGACATCCGACCTGCCGCTCGATGGACGGCTGGCCAATTACATCCTCGAAGGCACCAAGGAAGGGTTGATCCCCGACCTCGATACCAAACTCAAGGAAAGCGTCACGCCGCTGGACATCATCAACGGCCCATTAATGGACGGAATGAAGGAAGTGGGCCGGTTGTTCAACGCCAATGAGCTGATCGTTGCTGAGGTGCTGCAAAGCGCCGAGGCGATGAAGGCCGCTGTCAACCATCTCGAGAAGTTCATGGAGAAGAAGGCCGATTCGACTAAGGGCAAAGTGCTTCTCGCCACGGTCAAGGGCGACGTGCACGATATCGGCAAGAACCTTGTTGAGATCATCCTGTCGAACAACGGTTTCAACGTCATCAATCTCGGCATCAAGGTGCCGCCCGAGGAATTGATCAAGGCGTACAAGGAACATCAGCCCGACGCCATCGGGTTGTCCGGCCTGCTCGTCAAGAGCGCCCAGCAAATGGTCATCACCGCGGGCGACCTGAAACAGGCGGGCATTACCGTGCCCCTGCTGGTCGGCGGCGCGGCGTTGAGCGACAAATTTACGCGGACGCGCATCGCGCCGAGTTACGAGCGCGTCGTCGTTTATTGCAAGGACGCGATGACGGGCCTGTCGATCATGAACCGGTTAATGGACCCCGC
>CAZAQZ010000098.1:0-8699 GCA_964487175.1 uncultured Verrucomicrobiota bacterium
GGATGCCCACGCTGACTACGATACGCACAAAGGCCGCAAGTTTTTGTTTCATGTGTTCACGGAGGTCCGCAATGACTCATGCGCACGTTTGCAGGCGTCCCCAATCTGGTCAGGCTTCCATTCAGGATGAATCTCCCAGGCCATGACCATGTCGTCGGTCACAAACCTCGTCAAACGCTGAAAATCAAATGTACCGCAGCCCGGCGGCTGGTGGTCATGAGCAGGCGGCGTGAAGTCCTGCAAATGCATTCCCGCCGTATGCCCGCGAAACCGCTCCAGCAGTACTTCGTGGGAGGTGATGCCGAGATTTTCCTTCACCTGTGCATGGCCGACATCATGCCAATAAGCCAGCCCCTCAGTGCCGAAGCGCTTGATCAAGTCGCTGGTTTCCAGTTCATCGGGAATCTCTTCAATGCCAAATCGTGTCTCCAATCCCAGCTTGATTCCCACCTCCTTCGCCTTGGGCAGCACGGCGTCCAACGTGCGATATACCTGCTCGAGATGTCGTTGACGCCTCCTGGTGCGGATTGTAATCGCCTTTTCCAACAAGCGCTGAAACTTGGGGTTGCCCTCGCCGCCCTCGGCGTATAATTGCAGCAATTGAGACGTGTAATTGCGCATCGGGATCATCCCCAAGTGCAACACTACAGCCTTGGCCCCGAGGCTGGCGGCACAGTCGATCGAGCGCAACGTGTGCCGAACCGCCAGTTCGCGCTCGTGTTCATCACGGGCGCTGGGCAGATAGTAGTCGGGCGCCGGTCCCATCACCCCAAGCGGCAGTGGACAGAAATTGTGGACCGAGGCGATTTTAATCTCACCCGTTGCGACGGCGCGCTGGATGCCATCCAATAGGGACACCCGTATGCCATGGCCCAGCTCAGCATACTCGAATCCAAGTGTGCGGATTTCGTTGAGCATTGCCCGCCCGTCGGTATGGCGTTGCGAGTTCCAGCAGGTGGAGAATGCGAACATAAACGTAGAGGCCAACGGGCACTTGTTCAGCGTCGCGTTGGCCTCGTGATCTTGCCTGTCTTGCTCGTTGTTAGAATCCCAGAAAACTGCGCGGCCCTTTCGCCTTCCGGCGGCGCTTTTCGCTCGGCTTCTCGTAGTGACGGTGGGCCCGCGCTTCGCGCAACGTGCCTTCGCGATCCAACTTTTTCTTCAGTCGGCGTAAGGCTTTCTCCACAGGCTCACCTTTTTTTAATTTAACTTCGGACAATTCGTCTCACACCCCTCTCGTGCTTGGTTATCTTAAGCGGGCAGCATCATACGCGTCGCCCTCACCCCTGTCAAAACCTATCGGGCCGTGCAACAGACTGGGACTGAAGCATCTCGGCAAACGGTTGCAACAAGGTGCGATCCTCTTTTGGCATCGCCTCGATGCGCGCCAGCATCGCTTGGGGATTCTCATATGCCATTTTGCTCAGCACAATCGGATGTTCCATGACGTGCTTATAATGATGATCCACCGTCCCGCGCAGGAACATCGAAAACAATTGCGTCAATGCCGCCAACACCACGTTGTCCACCTTGACGAACATCGCCCCTGTGTAGTCAATCGTACCCGGTTTCGGCTGGACGAAATCTATCACTGCCACGCCGCGTCCGCTCACATCGAATATTCCGTGCTCATTGCCTTCCACATAGTAAACGCGCTTGTTGCCGACCTTGAGCGCTTGAAGAATATAGCCCGTGGCGCCCTCGTGATCGTCGGCATAGATGCGCCCCTGGGCGCCTTGCGTGGCGCGATAGGTAATCAGTGCGAATGATTGCGCGAGCGTCGAGCAGGCGTCCAAGTGGTCCATCAGGAATTCGAGCTGATCCTTACGCGCAGCAAACCGCTGCACCGGATATTCGCGCCGGAGCGTATAGTGGTCCGTCACGCCGCAAACGAGCAGGCGGTTGCCGGGCGTCATCGCGTTGAAGGGAATCAATGTAGAGGCAACATTGGTATCGGCAAAAGTCATGGATGGAAGGCCTGACACCAAACACATAACGAATAAACCGGTGGCAAGAGTGCGCCGCATTCGTCAACTCCGGTCCAAATAGTCCTTCAGCGCCGCGGCGGTTTTTGGACCGATTCCAGTAATGGCAGCAATTTCGTCTATGCTGGCCTGCCGCAATCGTTGCATCGACCCGAAATGCTGCAGCAACGCCAGCTTCCGTTTCGCGCCCAAACCAGAGAATTCATCGAGCACCGATTCCTGAATACGGCGTTTGCGCAGCTTCTGATGATAGGCGTTGGCAAAGCGGTGGGCTTCATCGCGCAACCGCTGGATGAGATGCAGGGCTGGGGAGTTGCGCGGCAACACGATGGCTTGCGGCTGTTTCGGGGTGTGGATTTCCTCCATGCGCTTGGCCAGCCCGATTACAGGCATGTCGCGAATACCGAGTTGCCAGAGGGATTTCAGCGCGGCCATCAATTGACCCTTGCCACCGTCGACCATTACGAGGTCGGGCAATTGTCCGCCCTCCTCTTTGAGGCGCGCGTACCGTCGTCCCACGACTTCAGCCATCGATGCGAAATCATCGCTGCCCTCGACCGTCTTGATTCGATAATGACGGTAATGTTCCTTGTGCGGTCGGCCTCCGTGAAAGCAAACAGTGGCCGCTACGGACAGTGTGCCGCTGATGTTGGAAATGTCAAATCCCTCGATATGGTGCGGCGGAACGGGCAGGTCCAGTACGCGCTGGAGGTCCTGCATCTCCTGGATCTGATCGATCTTTGGCCGGAGATCGCGCGAAAACTTGCGTTCCCGCGCCACCCGGGAGATTTGGCGTAGGTCGCTTAATACGTCGCGAAGTTCGGCTGCCTTTTCGAAGTCCATCGCCTTCGCGGCGGTGCGCATCTGCTCCTCCAATTCGTTCAGGCCGTCCGGATTGCGGCCTTCCAGGAATTCGCAGGCTGTCTCGACGCGCCGCACATACTCTTCACGGGGAATCTCTCCAACAGGCACGGGTACCAGATAGGGCGAATACTTGAAATCCTTTGGATTCGGTGCGGCGGTGCCCGAGATGAGCACGCCGTATTTCTTGCGCATGAACTGCATGGCCCGCCGCACGGCCCCCGCATGGGCAAACGGTCCAAAGTAACGCGCCCCGTCGTCCTTCTTCAGGCGTGCGAATTTGAAGCGTGGGTAAGGCTCATCCATCCTGACTTTCACCATCAGGAACCGCTTGTCGTCCTTGAAAAGAGAATTGAAGCGCGGCTTATATTCCTTGATCAGCTTGCCTTCAAGCAACAGAGCTTCCGGCTCGCTGTTGACGACAAATGTTTCGAGGTCGGCAATGGACTCAATGAGCGCGTTGATTTTTGGGTCGTACCGCAGCCGGCGGGAGGCTTGGAAATATTGGCCAACCCGTTTCCGCAACGAGCGAGCCTTGCCGACGTAAATGACGCGGCCGAGCTGGTCGCGCATCAAATACACCCCAGGCTTATTCGGCAGGTCCCGGACTTTCGCCTTCAGGTTGGGAGCGGTCGTCACGATGTCCAAACTGTACAAAATGGTTTCTGTACAATCAATCTGCGTTGGGCGCTGACAAATCTTGCAGAATCTTGCTGAGCCGGCTCACTTGGTTTGAATTTCCAGCCTTGGAATACCCCGCGAGGGCTTCCTGATATGCTGCGACCGCTTCGGATTTGCGTTTCGGCTGTTTCGAGAGTAATTCGCCGAGGCTGTCCAGGAAACCCGGTTTTTCGCCGTCAGACGAGAGATCCAGGGACTTTTTGATGAGCGCTTCTGCTTCTGCCCAGCGGTTGGAGTTGGCGATCAGAACGCATCCGAGATTATTGTAAGCCGTCGCGAAGGCGGGCCAGAGACGGGTGGCTTCACGATTGCTTTCCTCGCACTCGCTCAATTTGCCTTCATCGTACTCTTTCTGACCTTTGCCCATCGCCAAGAACCGTGCGAGTTGCCTGGCGGCTTTCGCGTATCCTTTTGCTGATTCATATCCTTTTCGGTATAGCTGCTCTGCTTCGGCCAGCTTTCCCTGTCTCCAGTGCACTTCGCCTAAATTCTGGAGTGCATCCGAAGAATTGGGTTCCAAACGCAGGGCCTCCTGAATTTCCTTTTGCGCCTCGTCCAAGCGGTTCTGGCGTAGCAAGAATGTGCTGAGATTAAGATGGGTCTTGTGCTCCAGAGGTCCCAGACGCACCGATTCACGGTATTCCGTTTCTGCGTCCCCAGATTTTCCTTGGCGAAACAGAACCAGAGCCAATGAGTCGTGCGCCATCCACAACTGCGGATCCAACCGGATCGCCTCTCGAAGTCGGGTCTCGGCTTCGTTGTTCCGTCCTAGGCCGAGGAGCACGCCGGCATAATCGGTCTGCAACTGGGCAGTCGACGGGTCGAGGGAGACGGCTTTCTGGTAGAACGGAATCGCTTCCTCGTCGCGACCCTCGAAATAGAGTGCCGCACCCAAACCGCTCAGGGCAGCAGCGGAATCGGGCGCCAGCTCGACCGCCCTGCGGCAGACGCGCTCTTGTTCATCATACCGTTGGAGCGATTCCAACGCGTCACCCAAGAGGATCCAACCCTCCGCATCGTGTGGAGCGACGAGGATGACAATGCGCGCTGTTCGTTCGACCCCGTGCCAGTCTTTCGCGCTGAAGTCCTGGTCGCCCCTTTGACATAGGTGGCGGACGAGCCGGGGGCGAATGAAGACCAACGAGACGAGAAGTGCCGTTGCTACCGCCAGCCCCAACCAAACGGCTCTTTTGAGACGATGCATCGGTCAGAGTCAAATCACGCAGGCGGTTCTTGTTTGGAACCGAATCGCAAAACCGCGATCAGTTCCCCAAGCTCTTCGACACGCAGCAATTTACAGAATGCGCCAAACACTATCAATGCCACGGCGATGGCCGCGGCAACGCTGGTATAGCGATGTTGTTGGAGCGCCGCATACGTGTACCATGCCGCGACGCTCATTGCCAGCGATGCGATGCCGATGCGGGCCAGCGACCGCACCAGAGCGCTGGCTTCAACACGTTTGATCTTGCGTCGCATAAGGAACAGCAGCAGGAAGAAATTCACCAATGCCACGCAGGACGTGGACAGCGCGAGCCCCGCCGTCTTCATTCCCAGCGGCATGGAAAACAAATAGTCCGTCCCGGCATTCACGATGATCGACCCGACTGACACGTACATCGGTGTGCGCGAGTCGCCCAGCGCGTAGAAGGTGGGAGCGATCACCTTGATCGCCGCGTAGCCGGCCAGTCCCACGGCGAAGGCCCGCAGACAGAAGGCAGTTTGGCGCGTGGCTTCCGCATCGAATCGGCCATGCTGATAAATGACGGCGATCAACGGCTGCGCCAGCACAGCGAGGCCGCAGGCTGCCGGCACGCACAGGAGAAAGGCCAGGCGGATCGACCGCCCCAATGTCTTGCGAAACTCGATCATGTCGCCGCGCGCGACGTGAGCGCTCACCGTCGGAAGCGTGGCCACGCCAATGGCCACTCCGAATAGGCCGATGGGGAATTGCATCAACCGAAAGGCGCAATTCAGATACGTCACCGCCCCGTTGCCGAAGAAAGAGGCGAACCAGTTATCGGTGAAAACATTAATTTGGACGGCCGCCACGCCAAGGACGGATGGTCCAACCAGCCGGACCACCTGACGAAAGGCGGGATCATTCCAATCGAGGATCGGATTGTAATGATAGCCTACGCTACGCAGGCTCGGCACCTGAATAAGTAATTGCAACGCCCCACCGATGAGGGTGCCGATGCTGATGCCCACCACCGCTCGTCCCAACTGTGATGTGTCGTGAAGGAAACCAGGTGCCAGCACAAAGGCGAGGCCAACACCGCCCACGATTGATCCGACGTTAAACATCATCGAAGCGCTGGCGGGAACGCCGAACCGATGTTTCGAATTGAGCATGCCCATAGCGAGGGCCGCAATTGCCACGAGCAACAGGAACGGGAACATGATCCGCGTCAGCCGGATGGTCAGTTCGGTTTTTCCAGCGATGTGCTGGAACCCCGGCGCGATCAAGTTGACCAGTTGAGGCGCGAAGATTATTCCGATGACCGTGATGACACCAAGAACGAGCAACAGGGCGTTCAACACAAGATTGGCCAGCCGCCATGCCGACTGATCTCCTTCGGTGGCGAGTTTCTGCGAGAAAGTGGTGACGAACGCCGCCGAGAGAGCGCCTTCGGCAAACAGGTCGCGCAGGAGATTGGGAATCCGAAACGCGGTGACAAACGCGTCGAACTCGAGGCTGGCGCCAAACAGTGACGCCAGTACCTGTTCGCGCACCAAGCCGAGCACACGGCTGCCGAGGACGGCAAGACTGATCGTGCGCGCGGAGCGGGCGACGCTGGGCGGCTGACTCATGCGCGAGGACGTGCCTTCTCAGTCTCGGGCCATAGTTCCAGCACGGTACGAACGACTCGGTCGACAGTGACGCCGTTCATACAGCGGAAATCAATTGGACATTCGCGAAGGAAACATGGGCTGCATTCGACCGGCTCGCGAACCACACGACTGTGTTTATTCAGTGGCCCTGTCAATTCGGCGGAAGTGGAGCCGAACACAGCGACCACGGGGGTGCCCACGGCATCGGCAAGATGCATTGGTCCCGTGTCGTTGGTCAACAACAGGCGACAAAACTTAATCAACTGGCACAACTCCATCAGCGTCGTTTTGCCCGCAACGTTCACGATGGCAGGCGCGTCATCGACACTGGCGCGCAATTTCGTCTCAATGATGTTAGCGATCTCGACGTCGCCAGGACCCCCCAATAACAGCCAGCGGCAGGGAATCTCCTCCGTGATGCGTGCTGCAGCATCTGCAAAGCGATCAGCCATCCAGCGTTTGGCGGGACCGTACTCGGCCCCGGCGTTGATGCCGATGAACGGGCGGGGGTCTTCGTACAGGAACTTTGTGAGTGAGGGGAGCTCGCCGGGAGCGAGCCAGACCTGGGGTCGTACGATGGCGCCATTGCCTCCAAGATGCGAAATGATATCCAGATAATCATAGACTTGGTGCCGAATCGACGTGTAACGCTTGGTCTTGAAGGTCTTACCAGCCACAGTCACATTGGCATATTGCGGTTTCGCTCCGGCCGGTTCCGGGACTACGTCGGTAAGAAGGGTCTTGCGCCAATGGCCTGCAAAGCCGACACGGCAGGGGATTCCTGCGCACCGCGCCTCCCACCCTGAACGGAAGGAATTGGGAAAAATGACGGCGACGTCGAAATTGTTCTGTTTCAGCATTCGAATATTCGGCTTTCGGTCGAACGGAATGACTTCATTGACAAACGGGTTGTGCCGCCAAAGATCGTGAAGTTTGGCGGGGCAGAGCAGGGCGATGTGCGCCTCGGGTTCCAGTTCCCGGAGCCGCTGCACCGCCGGCATGCTCATCACTGAGTCGCCGATCCAATTGGTGGCACGAACGAGGATGCGCGGAGAGCGCTTTCTAACGATGACAGATTCTTGCGACGGCATCATCAAAGTCCTTTGCTCCAGCAACGATCCGGATCTCGACTCGCAGATAATAAATGGGAATGTCGCGCCGGTCGATCTTTGGGAAGCGCACGGCGTCCTTTTCCGTGGTCAAAATGGCTTTCGCGCCACGTTTGAGGCTGCGATTGATCATGTTAATGATTTCCTGCTGTGTGTAACGGTGGTGATCGGCGTAACGCTTGGCGTACAGGATATTCGCGCCCAGTCGGCGCAGCCCGTCTTCGAAGCTCTCAGGCACAGCGATGCCTGAGATGGCGGCGGCCTCCAATTCTTGGAGCTTTTTCAACTCGTGCTTCTCGCCTGTAAAAACGTCCTGCAGATAGAGCGGATGGTGCGTGCACTCGATAATCTCGGCAGTTTCGTTGAACTGGCGGATCGCCTTGCGAAGCTTCTTCGAGCCGTGCTCGCTGGATTTCGTGATGAACACGTAGTCGGCGCGTTTCAGATTGGTGATCGGCTCGCGCAATGTTCCGCGTGGCAGCATAAAATGATTTCCAAAGGGGGCGTTGCGATCAATGAGGCAGATATCAAGACGGCTCTTCAACGCGAGGTATTGAAAACCATCATCGAGGAGCAATGTATCACACCCGAAGCGCGAGATCGCATAGCGGCCACTCTTGACGCGGTCCTTGTCCACCAAAACAACCACATCCTTAAGATTCGACGCGAGCATGTAGGGTTCATCCCCAGCCTGTTCGCTATCCAACAGAAGCGATTGGCCGTCAGAAACCACCTTCGGCGGGATCTGATCCTCCCGGAACGTGACTTTGGCAAGGATGCGCTGCCATAAGGGGCGCGGCGTGCTCTTGTAGCCACGCGAGAGGATAGCAACCCTTCGCCCGGCCTGCTGTAGGGCGCGTGCGAAGACTTCCACCACGGGAGTTTTTCCAGTGCCGCCGACGGTCAGGTTCCCAATACTGACGACCTGGCAACCCAGTGTGTGATCGCGAAAAATACGATTCCGCCAGAGAAACAGACGAACCTGCACACCAACTTCGTAAACTCTGGAAAGGCCGAGCAGGAAGGCGCTGGTCAGCCGTGCGCCGAAACCACGGCGGCGCTCGAAGATGACGTCAAGAACGTATTGTTCGACAGTTTCAGTCCACTGCCACATGTACAGTTATAGTGCCGCAGCCGTAAACGGCGGTCAAGCTTGCCTCAGTGGCAAAGGGAGGGGGAACAGCAGCGCTCTGGCACTACTCATCAGGAATCAGTTCGGCGACTCGAA
>CAZAQZ010000099.1:0-8695 GCA_964487175.1 uncultured Verrucomicrobiota bacterium
GGTAGTTGCAGTAGTAGCGCCCCCCATGCCAACGGCCCGGCAACCCATAAAAATGCTTGATTCGGCGCTAATCCTTCCCTTTTTACCTCACTTCTTCCATACTGGCTGTCCGATTCGCCCCGCCTCTCGCAAGTTCCTTCTAATGAAACTGCGAGAATTTGCAATTGTGAGAGATCAGCTCTGCTAGAGCTTAGGTTCAGGGAGGGAGCAAGTCGCGATACTCGAAATGACCCATAGCGCCAAGCCGATGAACAAGCTCAATGGCGCTATCGCGAGAGGTTGGGTTTTCCCCACGGATCGGCGCAATCGCCTGCCCTACGTCCCACCGCACACGGTGTAGCCTTGTTGCCTCAGCTCCTCGGCCAATTCCTTTTCCATCTGGCAGGCGGCGTCGAAGGGCATGGGGTTCAGGTACTCGTACAACTCGGGCAATAATTTGACGCCGTATTTTTGGACGTAGTGCGAGGCCTTGTATCCGGCCTTGTGGTTCTCGAAGCGTTCGATGGGAGGAATGCCGGTCATACCGACGTATAGGCAGGGCTTGTACGGGTCGCGTTTCGGATTGGCGAGCACAACCTTTCTCTCACTGAGCACGGCGGCGTCCAACAAGACGACGTACACGTGATGATGATGTTGCTTCGGTTCCATCGGCAAATAATTCGGTCGGAGTATAGCAAGAGTGACGATGGCTGCCCATTCGGATCTGCCGCGAAGATGCCCGGCAGGCGCACTTGGGACAGGGTTGAAAATATTCTTTAGAAATAATCGAAATCAACTGACACAGTTGTTGAGATTGTGCTATCGTGGCGGGCGAAATGATGTATTTGAATGAAAAATGTCAGGACAGATGGGGTGGCGGGGTCGAACCGACCCGGTCAGGCCCGATCAGCCAAAATGGAACCTAATGTAAGCTAATGTAACCTAATGTAGGTTAAAAATTTTTGTATGGAAACAAAACCCGGCAAAAAGTTCCTACTTGAGAAGGCGCTTGACGGGTCAAAAGGCGTTTTATACGGTCACATTTTCTGGGCGGGTCGCGGTTCGCAACCGCAGCCTCAGATGCAAACAAGGGAGATCGAAGCAAGATTATGTCAGTGACAATTGAAAATTTGGCTCCATGCCGCAAGCGGCTGCGGGTGGAGGTTCAGGCGGAACGGGTGGCCGGTACACGGGCGGAGATTCTGCAGGAGTTCCGCAAGCACGCGGCCATCCCCGGCTTTCGTCCCGGCAAAGCGCCGGAACCGATGGTGGAAAAGCGGTACGCCAATGAGATCGATGAGGAATTGCGCAAACGGCTTGTGCCCGACAGTTACCGCGAGGTGCTGGCTGAAAGCAAACTGCGCGTGATCGGCTATCCGAAGATCGAGTCGGTCGATTACAAACCGGGCCAGCCGCTGGTGTACGCCGCAGAGGTGGACACGGCGCCTGAGTTCAAGCTTCCCGATTACAAGGGCATCCAGTTGAAGAAACAGGAGACGCCTGTGACCGACGAGGATGTTACCAAGACCACCGACGCGCTCCGCGAACAACAGGCGGAATTTGCAGCGGTCGAGGGGCGCGGCGTGCGCATGGGCGATTTCGTGGTAATCAATTACAGCGGCGTGGCCGAAGGCAAACCGATTGCCGAACTTGTCCCGGATGCGAAGACGCTGGGCGAGCACAAGGATTTCTGGCTGCTGATGGCATCCGATTCATTCCTGCCGGGTTTCAGCGATCAGTTGCTCGGGGCGCAGGCGGGTGAAAAACGGCAGGTGCTGGTTGATTTCCCGGCGGATTTTCCCCAGAAGCAGGTGGCGGGGCGCAAGGCGACTTATTTCGTGGACATCATTGGCATCAAGGAGCGGAAGCTGCCGGAAGTGAACGATGAGTTCGCCAAGAAGGTTGGGTTGGAGAGCCTCGAGAAGCTCAAGGACGAAGTGCGCAAGGGATTGGTGGCTGAACGCGAAGGGGAGACCAGGGCGGACTTGCGCAAGCAGATCATCGATGAGCTGCTGGGCCGCGTCGAGTTCGAGTTGCCCGAATCGCTGGTCGCACAGGAGACGCGCAGCATTGTGTATGATTTGGTGCGTGAAAACAGCGCGCGCGGGGTGACCAAGGAGACACTGGAGCAAAAGAAGGACGAAATTTTTGGTTTTGCCAGCAAAAGCGCCCGGGAACGGTTGCGCTCGTCGTTTATATTGGATGCCATCGCTCAGGCCGAGGGGATCAAGGTCGAGGAGGCCGAGGTGGAGGAGCGCATCGGGCAACTGGCGCGCCGCAACCGGACCACGCCGGAGAAATTGAAAGCCCAACTGACCGATCGCGACGGGCTGGGGGAGATTGAGGAGCAGATCCTGGTGGGCAAGACCCTTGATTTCCTTTTGTCGAATGCTAAAGTGGAACCCGCTGCGCAGAAATGAAAATTGTTGCCGCTCAGGCAAAAGAAATGCTGAAGAACTGAAGAAACGCTTATGGAAAAATCGCAATTGCTGGTTCCCATGGTGGTCGAGCAAACGGGCCGCGGCGAGCGCGGATACGACATTTATTCGCGGTTGCTGAAGGATCGCATCGTGTTTATTGGCACCCCGATCGACGATAACGTGGCCAACCTGGTCATTGCCCAGATGCTGTATTTGCAGTCCGAAGAGCCTGCGAAGGATATCAATTTGTACGTCAATTCACCCGGCGGCTCGGTGACTTCGGGAATGGCGATTTACGACACGATGCAATTCGTCAAGTGCGACGTCACCACCTACTGCGTGGGTCAGGCCGCCAGCATGGCGGCCGTGCTTCTCGCCGCGGGAACGAAGGGCAAGCGGTTCGCGCTGCCCAACGCGCGCATCATGATCCATCAACCCTGGGGCGGCGTGCAGGGGCAGGCCTCCGACATCAGCATCCAGGCGAAGGAAATTTTGCGATTACGGGATCGACTGAATGAAATTCTCTCCTTACACACCGGCAAATCGATCGAAGTGATCGGCAAAGACACGGACCGCGACTTTTTCATGTCGGCCGCGGAGTCTCGCGATTACGGCCTGGTGGACGAAGTGGTTAAGTCACGCCGGGACGCCGACAAGAAAGTGGAGAAAGCACCGTAGGGAAGTTTTATGGCGCGCCCGACGAACCTGACGATGTGCAGCTTCTGTGGGAAGACCCACGGCGAAGTGCGCAAGCTCATCGCGGGTCCGGGCGTTTACATCTGCGACAATTGCATTACCGTCTGCAAGAGCATTCTCGACAAGGAACTCGGGTTGGGAACCTCGCGCAAGGGCGGCCTTCGGCTCAACGTGCCAAAACCGGCGGAGATCAAGCGGCAACTCGACAGTTATGTGGTTGGCCAGGACCGCGCCAAAAAGACCATCGCCGTGGCCGTTCACAATCATTACAAACGCATCCAGCAAGACGCGGCGGCTGTGATGGACAAGGGTGCTGACGCGCAACTGCTGACGAACCACAGCGACGTTGAGATCGAGAAGAGCAATATCCTGCTGATCGGGCCGACAGGATCAGGCAAGACGCTGCTGGCGCGCACGCTGGCGCGCATCCTTGACGTTCCGTTTTGCATCGCGGACGCGACGACGTTGACGGAAGCCGGTTACGTCGGCGAGGACGTCGAGAACATTGTTCTGCGGCTGCTGCAGAGCGCCGATTATGACGTGAAACGGGCCGAACTGGGCATCGTCTACATTGACGAGATCGACAAGATTGGGCGCAAGAGCGATTCACCCAGCATCACACGCGACGTTTCAGGCGAGGGCGTGCAACAAGCGCTGCTGAAGATTTTGGAGGGCACGGTCTGCAATGTGCCGCCCCAGGGTGGACGCAAACATCCCCACCAGGAATACATCCAGGTGAACACGGAACACATTCTCTTCATCTGCGGAGGAGCGTTCATCGGGCTGGATAAGATCGTGCAACGCCGCACGGGCGGTCATGCGCTGGGGTTTGGAACTGGAGAGAGCGCTGCTGTTGTTCCCAGCCGCGCCCGGACGCTGGAGCATGCCGAGCCGGAGGATTTGCTGAAGTTTGGGATGATTCCTGAATTCGTCGGGCGGTTGCCCGTTGTCTCGGTGCTGCGTGAACTCACCGAGGCGGAACTGATTTCAATCCTGGTGGAAACGAAGAACGCGATGGTCAAGCAGTACAGCAAACTGTTTGCGATGGAAGGCGTGAATCTGAGTTTCACCAAGGACGCGTTGCAGGCATTGGCTGAGGAAGCGCTGAAGAAGGGAACAGGGGCGCGCGCCTTGCGGGCCTTGCTGGAAAAACTCATGCTCGATTTGATGTACGAGATCCCATCGCGCGACGACATCGCCGAGGTCACCATCAACCGCGGCGTCGTCGAAGGCAAACGCGAGCCCATCGTCCGCAAGAAGCAATCCAAAGACGCGGCCTAACGACAGTCTGCTCGTCGAAAAGGCCGATCTTCCTGGTCTCGCTTCTGAATCAAGTGAAGCCGCCCTGTTGCGTGGTACAGCGATCAGGGACGAGGGACGTAGCCCATGTCCATCAGGATTTGCTGACCGGGGGCCGATTCGACGAACTGGATGAAATCCTGTGCCAGGGCCGGTTCCTTCGCCTTGTTGGTATAAAGTCGGAGAACGCGAATGTAGGGATATTGACCTTGCTTCATCGTCTCAAGAGTGGGTGCCACCCCTCCGATGGACACGGCTTTGACGCCGGATTGCGATGTGAAGATGATGCTTGAATAGCCGATTCCGTTCGCGTCCTGCCCAACCGCCTTGACCATGCCCGCGTAATCGGTGAAGCTTTTCACACCGAGGGCGTACGGTTTATTCTCCATCGCCAATTCGCGGAAGCCGAGATATGTTCCCGAGATGGGATTGCGGATATACAAATGAATCGGGGCGTCTGGCCCGCCGACATCCTTCCAGTTTTGAACCACGCCGGTAAAAATGTCCCTGACCTGGTCCTTCGTCAGGTCCGCCACGGGATTGCCGGAATTGACAATTACCGACACGTTGTAGGAGCCAATGGGATACTCGCTAAAGTCCACGTTATTTGCCTTGCCCATCGCGAATTCATTCGTGCTCAGCACACGAGAGGCGGCGGCAATATCGCATTTACCGACCAGCAGCGATCCGATCCCATAGGAGGTCGCCTTGAATTCGAGATCGAACTCGACTGAAGGATGCGCCTTCTTGTATTCGGCGACGAGTCGGGGCGCCAATTCTTCGCCAAAGGTGTTGGACCCTCTGATGACGATTATGTGTTCCGACCCAGTCTTCGACTCCTCAGAGCAACTCGCGATGACGAGCCCGAGCAGAAGCAACCCGATGCTGCGCAGCAAAACCGTTCTCTTCAAACCAAAGCAAACACCGCCTGACGCTGATTTCATGAGCATGGCCTCCATATTGAAGTCGGACCTGGCACCTGTTTTGATTCTCATTTGCCCGCAGGCAAATATCAAGAGCGAAAATTCGAAGCGTACTCAAGCGGGCAACATCACCGGGACGGAATTGCCGTTGCGCGGCACACACCACGCTTGTATCGTGGGCGCATGTTGAACCAGCCAGTCACATCACAGGCGAAGGCATCCGTGGATATCCGGATGCCCGCGGGCATTGGCAATGCCTACGCGTTCCAGGTCTTCAACACGATTTCATTTTCAATCGTGCTGGGCACACCGATGATTCTGTACTTCAAGCATCTCGAGGCGTCGGCGACCGTTCTCGGCATTGTGGCGGCGCTGCCCAACCTGCTGAACATCCTGCAAATCCCCGCCGCCCAGTTCGTCGAGCAGGTCGGCTATCGCGCGTTTGTGTTGCGCGGCTGGTCGGTGCGCAGTCTGTTCATTCTGGCGATGGCCCTGGTGCCGCTGCTCCCGGTGAAAATCGATCTTCCGACACGGATCGCGCTGATGCTGTTTTTGCTGTTTGCGTACAATGCGTCGCGCGGGATTTCGCTGTGCGGTTTTCTGCCCTGGGTCACCCACCTGGTGCCCGAAGTGGTGCGCGGTCGGTATGTTTCACGGGACCAGATGTCGGGAATGCTGGCGACACTGATGACGACGGTGGGCGCTGCGCTCTACCTGGGCCGGGGCAGTTCGTCGCTGGCGTATGCGACGCTACTGTTTGTCAGTTTCCTCGGCGGAATCATCAGCGTCATCTTCCTGGTGCGCATGCCCGACGTGCCCGTGTTGAGACAAACGCATGGGGACCGAACCGTGCCGTGGAAGGAAATGCTGAAGTATTCGCCGTTTCGCCGCCTGATGTTTTACAACGTTGTCATCAATATCGCATTCGGTGCGTCGGGCGTGTTCTGGGTGCCCTTGCTTCGTGATCTGTTTCAAACCAGCGACAGGCTGATCATGCAAATCCTGGCGATCTATTTTGCCGTGGCGGTTGTCACTCTGCTGGGTTTCGGTCGCGTGATCGACCGTGTGGGCAGCCGGCCGCTGCTGGCTCTGGCGGGGCTCACCTTGATCGTGCATTTCATGTCGTGGGCGGCGCTGGCGGCGCATGTCCTGCCGTATTCAATCGGGACGTTCGTATGGATCCAGAGCATTGGGGCCATCGGCGCGCCGTTATTCACACTGGCCAACACGCGGCTGGCCATGGCGACGGTGCCGGAAATGGGGCGCAGCCATTTCTTTGCCTTGTACACGGTGATCAACAGCCTCACGCTGGGCATTGTGCCGGTGGTTTGGGGCATCCTTTTGGACAGTCTGCAAGGCTGGCACGCCACGTGGGGATTGTGGCAATGGAACCAATACGCGTTGTTGTATTGCGCGATGACCCTGACGATTGTGGCCTCGCAGTTTGCCCTGCATCGCCTCGCCGAAGCACGGGCGATGACAACGGAGCAATTCTTCCGCGAACTGTTCGTCGAGACGCCGAGCCGCGCGCTGAGCCGGTTGCTATGGCGTCGCCCGTTCTCGTGAGGGGTTGGCGTCGGGCAAAACTGCGTGTATGATGCAACCAGAAGACGGGAGTACCTAATCGATGAACAACGCAAATCACAAAGCCCTTTGCCTGGTCGCGCTGGCGACTCTGGCGGTTGCCATTGGCGCACGAGGTTCGGGCCCGCTCGATGGCTCGAAATGGAAGGTGGCGCTCATCCCGACGAAAGAAACTGCAGCGAAAGGCGAGAAAGCGTTCGTCGACCAGTTGATCTTTGAGGACGGGAAGATCACATCCACCGCCTGCCAAAAATATGGGTTCACTGCCTCGGCGTACTCCATTGACGCGAAGCCCGCTCTGTTGAATTGGAAAACGGAGCAGACCAGCACCAAACAGGGCATGGGCAAGGCGCAGTGGTCGGGCAGTGTCCAGTTCAACCGCATCGAGGGCAAAATGACCTGGCATAAGGCCGATGGGACGGAACTGGAGTATTCATTTTCAGGGGAGAGAATGGTGCTGGACGAGCCACTGCCGCAATGATTGCACTCGTTGATTATGGAATGGGCAATCTGCGCAGCGTCGAGAAGGCCCTGACGCGCGTCGGCGCCGACGTGCGCATTGTCAGCAGCCGCGACGACGTGGGCGGCGCGGACGCGCTGGTGTTGCCCGGCGTAGGGGCGTTCGGTGATTGCATGAAGAACCTCGAGCGGCTCGGCCTGGTCGAGGCGACCCGGGAATTCATCGCGTCCAAGCGGCCGTTTCTTGGGATTTGCCTCGGATTCCAGGCACTGTTCGAGTCGAGCGAGGAAGCGCCGGGCGTGAAGGGTCTGTCAGTCTTCGAAGGCAGCGTGCCGCGATTCAAGGCCAACGGGTTGAAAGTGCCGCACATGGGCTGGAACCAACTCAAGATCAAGGCCAGCGGCTGTCCGTTGCTTAACGGCGTGGACGAGGGGAGCTATGTGTATTTCGTCCACAGCTATTACTGCGCGCCGAACAACCGGAAGCTGGTGTGTGGCGCGACCGATTACGGCATCGAATTCTGCTCGATGCTCTGGACAGGCAACGTGTTTGCCACACAATTTCACCCGGAGAAATCGCAGGCAGTCGGCCTGAGGATGCTGGAGAATTTCGTGAAACTGGCGGAGGCGAAATCGTAAATGGCGCGTCCGTTTCTGGTTTACCCCGCGATTGATTTGAAGGGCGGCAAGGTGGTGCGCTTGCACCAGGGGCGTGCCGACGCCGTGACTGTTTATAGTGACGATCCCGTGGCGGTCGCACGGCGCTTCGAAGAGGAAGGCGCGCGTTTTCTTCACGTCGTTGATCTCGACGGAGCGTTTGAAGGCGAACCGCGCAATTGGGCTTGCGTGGAGAAGATTCTCAAGGCCGTTCAAATCCCCATTCAACTCGGCGGCGGTCTGCGCACGCGTGCGCAGATCGAAGCCGCCATGAAGATGGGCGTCACCCGGGTCGTCGTCGGCACCAAGGCTTGTGAATCTCCCGCATTCGTTCAACAGCTTGCGGTGGATTTTGGCGTTCACGTCGCCGTGGGCATCGACGCGCGGGACGGGTTCGTCGCAGTCAAAGGCTGGGTCGAAAGCACGAAGCTCTCAGCCGTGGATTTTGCGGGACAGATCGACGCGCTGGGCGTGAAGCACATTATTTTCACGGACATCACCACCGACGGCACCCTGACGGGACCAAACTACAATGCGGTACGCAACGTTTGCGAAGCGGTGAGATGTTTCGTCATCGCCAGTGGCGGAGTCTCATCCGTTGAGGACGTTCGTCGGTTGCAGTTGATGGCCGACAAACAACCAAGCCTCACCGGCGTCATCATCGGCAAAGCCTTGTAC
>CAZAQZ010000100.1:0-1720 GCA_964487175.1 uncultured Verrucomicrobiota bacterium
CTTTGGTTCTCCGTGCTATTGCGACCGAAACTGAAGCCTGCTGCAGCGGCACGCATTACAGTGGCGGCGAGCGTAGCGGTCGCGCGCGCCGTCCGAAGGGTGAGCGGGCTGGACGCGCGCATTAAGTGGCCCAATGATGTGACAGTGAACGGCAAGAAAGTCGCAGGGGTCTTGACGGAATTGAGTGCTGAAAAGGATGAGATTTTGTCAGCGATCCTTGGAATTGGAATCAACGTGAATTGCCGGCAGGAGGATTTTCCGCCGGACGTTTCAAATGTTGCCACGTCGCTGGAATTGGAAGCGGGCCGCGCTTTTGCTCGCGTAGCGCTGGCTGCCGACGCGCTGCAGGCGCTCGACGGCTGCTATGAGGTTGCGCAGACAGATTTCGATTCGATTGTTGCCGAGTGGGCGAGGCTTAGTACAACGCTCGGCAAGCAGTTGGTAGTCACGATTGGCGCACGACGCGTCGAAGGCCACGCGCAAGCGCTCGACAATGACGGTGCCTTGCTCCTTCGCAGGGACAATGGCCAGGTGGAGCGCATCCTCGGCGGGGACGTGGTGGTGGAGCGCGCATGAAGAGCGAAAAACCAGTCCTGTTGATCAACGCCAACAACACGAACACCAGTTTCGCGCTGGCGAATCGCAAGCGCATCCTGCGTGTGGTGAAGACGCCGACTGCAGCGATTCGCAAGATTCCATTTACTGCCAGCCAATACAACGGCGTTGTGCTGGGATCCGTTGTGCCGGCGGCAACCAAGAAGCTGTTGCAGTTGTTGATTGAGCGACCTCTCGTCGTCAACGCCTTCATCAACCTCGGCATCGGTGTCGATTATCCGCACAAACGCCAGATTGGAGCCGACCGGCTCGCGAATGCCGTCGGCGTCACACGACTTTACGGCGCGCCTGCCATTGTCGTGGATTTCGGGACGGCGCTGACATTCGATATTGTCAACGCACGTTGCGAATACGTTGGCGGCGTGATCGCGCCCGGTTTGGCTGCAGTGACCGATTATCTCTACCAGCGCACGGCATTGTTGCCCCGCATCAAACTCTCTGAGCCACGTTCACCGGTGGGCAAAAGCACGGTCGCGGCGATGCGCATCGGCGCGGTCGTCGGCTATCGCGGTCTGGTGAAGGAGATTCTGACGGCGCTGAAGCGCGAACGCGGGTTGCGCGACGCGACGGTGGTGGCGACAGGTGGGTACGCTCATCTTATGGCGAAGAAAATCCCAGGGATTGAGCGTGTGAATCCGCTATTGACCCTCGAAGGACTGCGGTTTATCTACATGCGCAATTTCGATGAATCGAATTGACACAACATTCAAAGCGCTGCGAGCGGCGAACCAAAAAGGGTTCGTCGCTTATATTTGCGCGGGCGACCCGAACCTGAAAGCGACGGCGGCGCTGGCGCTCGCGTTTGAGCGGGTCGGCGTGGACCTGCTGGAACTGGGGGTGCCGTTCAGCGATCCACTGGCCGACGGCGTTGTGAATCAACTCGCTTCGGAACGGGCTCTGCGCAGCGGTACAACGCTGAACCGAGTATTGAAGACGGTCGAGTCGCTGCGCAAGGGCGGGCTGCAAACGCCCATCGTGCTTTACATCTACTTCAATATCGTGCACCGGCACGGGCTGAAGCAATTCGCGCGGGACGCGGCGGCAGCGGGTGTGGACGGCGTACTGGCGCTGGATTTGCCTCCGGAAGAAGGGGCGGCATATGAAC
>CAZAQZ010000100.1:1730-7566 GCA_964487175.1 uncultured Verrucomicrobiota bacterium
CATGCCGGAGTGCACCCGATCTATTTAGTCGCACCGACGACGCCGGCGCGGCGAGTGCGCAAGATCGCCCGGCATGCTTCCGGGTTCATTTATTATGTGTCCCGCGAAGGCGTGACAGGAATGCAGAAGACGCTGGCCGTAAAGATCACGGATCACATCACCTTGATACGGAAAAGCACTTCACTGCCGGTCGCCGTCGGTTTCGGGATTTCGAATCCCGAGCAGGCGCGCGCAGCGGCGAAGCAGGTGGATGCCGTGGTCGTGGGCAGCGCCATTGTGAATCAAATCGCAAAGTTCGGTCGTAACCGGAAGATGGCCGAAAAGGTGGCGCGATTTGTCGCGCCGATGGTGCGAGCGGTCAAGGCAAAGTAAGCTGGAGAATTCATGAATTGGGCAGTCATTATGGCGGGCGGTTACGGGGAACGGTTCTGGCCGATGAGCCGGCGCAAGCAGCCGAAGCAGTTGCTGCCGATCGTCGGCGACCGCACCATGATCCAACAGACCATACAGCGGCTGGAGAAGGTCATCGGCTATCCGCAGATGATGGTGGTGACCAATCATGAACAGGCTTCATTGGTCCGCAGGCAGCTGAAGCGTGTGAAGACTGTCATCGCCGAACCAATTGGGCGAAACACAGCGCCGTGCATCGGGCTGGCTGCCAAGATCATCAGCAAACGCGACCCTGACGGCGTGATGGCGGTGTTGCCTGCCGATTCCTACATCCGCGACGTGCGAAGCTATCGGCGCATGCTGTGCGACGCGCTCGACCTGGCAAAACGCGAAAGCGTGCTCGTCACCATCGGCATCAAGCCGACCTCACCCCACACCGGCTACGGTTACATCCGGCTCGGAGGGGAACTTCCGACAGAGTCACCAACGCGATTTTGGAAGGCGCGCCAATTCGTCGAGAAACCGATGTTGGAAAAGGCCAAACAATTTGTCTCGAGCGGGGAATATCGCTGGAATGCGGGCATGTTTGTCTGGTCGGTGAAATCGATTATCGAGGCATTTGAGAAGTACCAGCCGGAAATGTGGAGGCAGATCAACAGGATCACGGACGCGCGGTCCCTGAAGCGCATTTATCCGAAGCTGGAGAAAATCTCAATAGACTATGCCATCATGGAGAAGGCCGACAATGTGGTGGTCGCCAACGGGGATTTCGACTGGGACGACGTCGGCGACTGGCCCGCCGTCGAGCGCCACTATGAAAGGGATGCCAACGGCAACGTGGCGCGAGGCGCATTCGCGGGATTGAACGCCGCCAACTGCGTTATCGTCAGCAGCGACGAGCATCTCATAGCGGCCGTGGGCGTAAGTGATTTGGTGATTGTACACACGGCGGACGCGACGCTGGTTTGCCACAAGAGTGAAGCCCAAAAAGTGCGCGAGATCGTGAAACAACTCGCCGCGCAACGCAAACATCACAAGCTGCTCTAATGCGCATTCTGGGAGTCGATTACGGTCAGAAACGGGTGGGCCTGGCCATCAGCGATGAAACGGGCACCATCGCGCAATCGGTGGATTATGTGGTTGGCGGTTCGGACAGAAAGGTAATCGAAGAAGTGTTGCGAGTTGCGAAGGATCGTGCTGCCGGAAAGATCGTTGTGGGCGTGCCCGTGCGAATGAATGGAACGCCGAGTCCGCAGACAGGCCGAACGTTGCAATTCGTGACCACATTGAAGCAGTCGACGCCCCTGCCGATCGAACCGTGGGACGAGAGGTTGACCTCTGTGCAGGCAGAGCGCGTGTTGATCGAAGGCAACGTGCGGCGCAAGGAACGCAAGGAAAAGATCGACAAGCTCGCCGCGCAACTCATGCTGCAAAGTTATCTCGATGCGATCAACCCGCCGCCAGTCCCCGAGTAGGCATTTCAAGCTGACCGTTGCCTATGATGGCACCGCGTACGGCGGCTGGCAATTTCAGCCCAACGCCACAACAGTGCAGCAGCGAATCGAGGAGGCGCTGGTTAAGATCCCGGGTCGGCACGTGCGCGTGCACGGATCGGGCCGGACTGATGCCGGTGTTCACGCCCGGGCGCAGGTGGCGAATTGCTCGTTTGCGACAAAGCTGACAATTGTCGTTCTCCTCAAGGCGCTCAATGCCAATCTGCCGAAGGATGTGCGCATAACACGCGTGGAGGAAGTTGACACGAAATTCCACGCGCGTTTTTCGGCGAAGGGAAAAGAGTATCGCTACCAGATCGATTGTGGCGAGGTGGCCGATCCATTTTTGCACACGTACGCGTGGCATCATCCGAGGCAGCTGGATATTTCAGCCATGAGACTCGCTGCTAGGTCTTTGAAGGGTCGCCACGACTTTTCAGCGTTGTCGGCCAATCCACAGCGGTCGATTGAGACACCCGTACGCACTATTTCCAGGCTGTCCGTTGCGAAGCGCGGCAATCTGCTGACGATCAGCGTGAGAGCGGATGGATTTCTGTATAAGATGGTCCGCTCGATTGTCGGCGCGCTGGTGAAAGTGGGTGAGGGGAAGCTGACCGTTGAACAACTTCGCGAGTTGGTGCGCGGCAAGAAGCGCACCGCCCTGGTTGAGACCGCTCCCGCCCACGGATTGTTTTTGTGGAAGGTGTTTTACTAAGCCGCGGCTTTTTCCCAGGCGTACTTGCCTTTGATGCTTTGAAGGAAGAATTTCCCGGGAGACGGTGTGGCAATCAATTGTTCGTGGACGGGTTTAGGGACGGAAAAGTAGCGGTACACGCCCGTCGCGTGAAACTCGATCTCCAACGTTTCAGTCGCTTCATCGTAGCCGATGGCGGCGATGTCACTGGAGACGACGCGTTGACGTTGGATCTCGCTCATGGCTGTTTGTCCGCGAGGAAATCGACCTTGGCGGTCAACTCCGGTGTCAGAAAATGGTCGGGCTGCTGGACCTGTACTTTGACTTGGAGCGTGCCCTTGGAACGATTGGCCTCGGGCGCGATCTCGATGACGTAGCCCTGGTATTTCTTTTCGGGATAGGCTTCGGGGCTGATCTGGCAGTGTTGATTCAGGTGCACCTTTGAAAGATCGGCCTCGTTCAGATCAATTTCCACCTGTAAATCATTCAGGTCAGCCAGAGACACGAGTGCCGTGCTCGGGCCGCGCGTACCGCCAAAGCTTTGCGGGACGACGAGTTCATCGGGATCGACCAGTTTTTCCAGAATCGTGCCGTCGATAGGCGCGCGGATGGTGCACCAATCGAGGTAAGTCTGCGCGAGATCGACTTGTCCCTTGGCCATGGTGAGTTCCGCAGCGGCCGCGTCCCGGGCACGGACGGTATCATCCACGGCGCGCTGGCTATCCACGTTGTCCTTGGACAGTTCGAGTTGACGCTTCAGGTTGACCTCGGCATTGGTCAGGTTCGCCTCTGCCAATGCGACGCGTCCCTGCGCTTCCAGCAACCGCGCTTGATATTCGTCGTCCTCAAGCCTGACCATCACATCGCCCTTTTTGACGGCGTCGCCCTTTTTCACGCCGATCCACCTGACGGTTCCCTGAAATCGTGGACTAATCTCGATCCGTGCGTGCGGAACGACGTAGCCGCTGACAGTCAACACCGCATCGCCGGGCTTGGGCTGGGTAATGGAAGCTTCGGCGGTGGCCGCCATCGCTTGGGGCATTCCCTTGGACGGAATCGGTTTGCGGTCATTATTACGAGTGGCGGCAAACACAAGCAGCGCCACCACCAGCACACCGGCCACCAGCAATACCACCACAGCCGGACCGCGTTTGCGGCGCGCTTTCTTTTCCGTCGGAATCGTCAGTCTTCCGAGTGTTTGTTCCGTCGTACTCATGAGATTGAGTTTTATGTTTACCAACAATCTTATACCGAGCGCAAGGCATCAAGCACCGGCTTGCGTGCAGCCAGTCGTGCAGGCAACAGCCCGCCCAACACGCCCATTATCAGAGCAAAAGCCATTCCTCCCGCCAGCAAACCAATGGTAATGCGAAATTCAAACGCCACCTCCGCGAAGGTGGTCCAGCTAAACGTGCCCGTGGCGATGCCATTGAGAGGCAGGGACAACAAGCATCCCAACACCCCGCCAATCAACGCCAGCAGGATCGATTCCAACAGAAACGACACGTAAATATCACGCCGCTTGAAACCGAGCACGCGTAATGTGCCAATTTCGCGCGTGCGCGAACCGACGGTGGCATACATCGTGTTCATGGCCGAAAATGCGGCACCAATGCTCATAATCGTCGCCAGAAACGCGCCGAGAAATTGAATCGGCCCGGCAGTCTTCGTCTGCTCACGATAATATTCTGTCTCGGGCAACACCCGTACCTGCAGGTTTTTGTCGTCCTCCATGCGTTTGGTCAGCGCTGCTGCCGCCACAGTGTTTACAGGCCGGATCAACACCGAGCCATAAAAATCGCGGTGAAACACGTCGCGTGCCTCGTCGGCGTCCACCCAGATTTCCGATTCGTAGGCGGTTTTGCTGGCATCGAACATGCCGACGACGTGCCAGGTGGTTTTGCCGGAGCGAAAACTCTGCCCCACACGACAGTCGGCAAACCGCTCGGCAATCTTCCGGCTGACTATACATTCATGCAATCCCTGGGCGAACATGCGCCCTTCGACCAGATTGATTTGGGGACGCAGTTCCCAGCCCACAGGGCCAACGCCACGAACCAGCACATTGGCAAAGCCACTATGATCGATGCGCGCCTGATTGATTAACACGACGATTTCCGCCGAGGCGAGCGGGTCGCCATGGGCGTTGCGCGCGATTCCGCCAAGGTATTTGATCACGCGCACTTCGTCATGGGTGATTTGGCTGCTGGATTCCGCGGTCGAGCCTTTGCGCAACACCAGGAGGTTTCGCGGGTCGCCCGTGTTGATATAGGTTGATTTCAATCCGTGTGCCAGCGCCATCACCATGATAAACACGGCGACCACCAACGCCACGCCAAGCGTCGTTGCCAGCGTAAGGTGCCAGCGAACGCGCAGATTACGGAGGTTGTATTTGATCGGGATGGCCATGGCCGTTAATCCAGTTCCTGGAGACCCTCCATGACGCTCTTGGTCATGCTCGTATACGCGGGCAGCAGGGCGCTGACGACGCCCAGTACAACCGCCACGAGCAACCCGGCGGCGATGATGTGCGGCGTGACTTCGAATCTGATGAAGAACCCGCGCGACAGGGAGTAGATATCCAGGCTGTTGAACAGTCCCCACGCGCCAAAGCACCCGATGATCCCTCCGGCCATCGCCAAGCCGAACGATTCGGCGAGAATCAGACCGAAGATGTGCGACCCGTTAAAGCCGACGGCCTTCAGGATCGCGATCTCCCGCGTCCGCTCGCGGATGGCCATGCTCATCGTGCTGGCGGTGACCAAAATCATTGTAAAAACGATGACCGTTGAGATCTCGCCAACCAGCAACTTGATGTTGCCGAACATGGAAACGAAACTGAGCTGAAAGGCGCGTTCGGTCTCAGTCTTGGTCTCGGCGTCGGAGTTAGCGAACGTTTTGTCGATGCGGTCGATCAGGCCGGGCACGACGGCCGCGTTTTCGGCCCGGACCCAGAACGTGCCGACGAGGCCCTGCTTGCCCATCAGTTCATCCAAATACTCGTGGTGAAAGAAAAGGTTGCTTTCGTCAAGGCCGCCGTAATAGACACCGCGGACCGTCAATTCCAAATCGCACGGCCAGACGGTCCCGAGCAGGGTGACTTTGTCGCCAACCTTCCAGCCGAACCGTTGCATGGTCTTGGAGCCCACGACGCATCCGGTGCGGTCCTTTATGAAATCATCGAGCTGCGTCGGGTCGATCGTGGATTCCGTGAATACCTTGAACAGTTTGTCCGCTTCACAGCCGAATTGCGGGAAGA
>CAZAQZ010000100.1:7576-7957 GCA_964487175.1 uncultured Verrucomicrobiota bacterium
TGTAAATGCCGCCAAACCCCGTGAACTTCGTGCAATACTGGACACCCGGCATGCGCTCGATGCGCGATTCATATTTTTCCGGCAGCACGTTGCCCAGCGAGACTTTGTGACGCACAACCAGCCGCAGCGCCGATGCCTCAGACGTCGCCGGTTGCGTCAGTTCGCGCAGGGCTGTTTGCAGGGTGGTGAACAGGAACAGGCTCAACGCCACGCTCAACACCGTGAGTACCAGCCGGCGCTTGTTGCGGAACGCGTTGCGAATAATGAATCCTGGGACGGTCATGACAAAGCCGTTTGCCGCTGTTTAGTTCTTGATCCCAATGGAAAGGTTGCGGAGCATTTGTCCTTCCTCGTGACGCAATTAGCCCGATACCAAATCCC
>CAZAQZ010000100.1:7967-8659 GCA_964487175.1 uncultured Verrucomicrobiota bacterium
TCAGGCGGGACCACGATGACGGTTTTGCCGGCCTCCTGGGGGAGTCGTTGAAGCACGATCCGCCCGTCCGCTGCTGCATGTGCATCAAGGTTGCCAGTCGGTTCATCCGCCACGAGCAACTTCGGGTCGGTCACCAACGCGCGGGCGATGGCAACGCGTTGTTCCTGGCCGCCCGACATCTGGCGGGGCAGGTGCCTCATCCGATCAGCCAACCCCACCAGTTCCAGGGCAGCTTCCACGTGCTCGCGCCGCTCGGAGGCACTCAGTCCCGTCAACAGCAGCGGTAATTCAACGTTCTCGAAAGCCGTCAGCACCGGAATGAGATTGAATGTTTGGAAGACAAATCCGACATGGCTGTTTCGCCACTCGGCCAGATCGGTTTCGTTCAGCGCGGCCACGTCCACGCCATCCACGACGCACTGGCCGCTGGTGGGACGGTCGATGCCCGCGATGATGTGGAGCAAGGTGCTCTTGCCGGAACCACTTGGCCCCATCAACGCCACGAATTCCTTCTCCTCGATTTCGAGCGTGACGTGGTTGAGCGCCACGACTTCGATCTCACCGTGGTTGTAAACCTTCGTCAGGTCCTGAATCTGGACAATCGATTCTATCATTTGCGTCGACTCTAGCACAGGGCCACCAGAAATGTGGAGGCGGCTTTCGACCTCCGGAGAATCGTTCCCTGGGCCGGC
>CAZAQZ010000101.1:0-8607 GCA_964487175.1 uncultured Verrucomicrobiota bacterium
CGTTTCTCCGCCTCGCCTTTTGTCGGAAACACCTCGCGGATGCGCTTGCCTTTGATCTGGCAGGCGACCTGAAAACCGGTCTTGCCACTGGGGTAATTGAGAGTTAGAATCGGTGGCCATGAAAGCTTGCTCGACTTGGTCTTTGACATACTGGCTTCTCCCTTCACTGTGTCGCCAGTCTGCCAAATTATGCCAATTGAGTCAAGTGTAAAGTTGTAAGTTGTTGATGCCGATGTAGCTCAGCTGGTAGAGCAACGGTTTCGTAAACCGTAGGTCGTCGGTTCGATCCCGACCATCGGCTCCATCTTCCAGAGGCCTTGGCCTCAAGCAGTTGGAACCGAAGCGAGGGCCGAGTGCCAGTAGAATTGCCAGTAAATGGGCTACCCGCCCGGACTCCGGCAAGACTCCCTGACCACTCGCCCACTGCTCGCTAACACAGGAATCGTGATCCGCTTTATCCTCACAACCATGATCTCCGCTGTGTGCCCGGCCATTTTTGTCGGCATCGAAATACGATGCCACATAGTCAAGCGCGGCGCGCAGACTGCGACCGTCGGATCAATCCGCCTGGGCGATGCAGTCACGTCCCTGTTCCACCGATCTAAGCGTCTCCGCCTGTCGCCAACGAACTTCGGCTACGCCGCAGTCTTTGCGCTAGATACCAACTGCGTTGGTTGTTGGCCTCCATGGCTTCGACGAGACCGTTCTTGCTCATTAGTTGGCCAGTGCAGATAAAAGCGGAACCAATCTCGCACCCCACGCCTCAAATCTGGCGTCCACACCGGCGCTCCTTCGAGCCAGCCGATAGCCTCGGCGACGCGAATCAGTGGGACGGTTTCTTGCCATCTAGGGCGAACACGGTGCTCCCAATTCGAAGTGGATGCGGTAGAAACGCGTCGGGAAATTGGTCGCCCCGCCATAGTCCGTCCAATTGGTGATGACCAATCCGCTTCCGGGCACAAACACGCTGCCGATGTTGGTAAAGACATTCGTGTAGCTGCCGTCGACAGTCGGAATTGCCAACTGGATCACATTCGTCGAATTGCCAAAGGTCTGCCATGTCAGGTTGATATCATCACCAATGGCCTGAATGCCTGTGATCGCAAAGTCTCCCGCATCAACTGCTACTTGGGTGACAATCACCTGCTGCGTGCACGTGCTCGAGAGGCCATGTATATCGGTGGCGGTCCAGACCACAGAGTTGGTGCCGACATCGTAACAGCTCAAGGCATTGCTGACCACGCTGGCAATACCACAATTGTCACTAACCTGTGGAGCACCCAATGAAACACCACATGCACATGTCATCTCCATCGGGATGGTCACTGTGAGGTCCGTGCAACTGATCACGGGCGGCTGGTTGTCCACCACGACGACCTGTTGGGTGCAAGTGGTGCTGTTGCCTGACGGATCGGTTGCTGTCCAAATCACCAGGTTCGTTCCCACTGGCAAGTTCGCCGGCGCATTGTTGACAATGCTGGCCACGCCGCAGTTGTCACTCGCCTCTGGCGTCCCCAGCACTACGCCGCTGGCGTAGCACTGGCCTTCATCTGCGTTTACCATCACGGCTGCCGGACAACTGATCACCGGTGGTGTGACGTCGCGTACTGTTACGATCGCCGTGCAACTGTTCGTGTTGCCGCACGAATCGGTCACTGTAAGCACGACCGGGTTCGGACCGATATTGCCGCAACCAAACGAGTGCCGATTGATCGCTCGCGTCACCGGCCCACCGCAATTGCCGTAGCTACCACCATCTACCTGCGCTGCCGTGATGAACACCAATCCATTAGCATTGAGGTTAACCGTGATATTGGTACAAACGGCGGTTGGCGGCGTCGTGTCGTTCACGGTGATCGTCTGCTCGCAACCGTTGGTGTTGCCCGCGCTGTCCGTCGCCTCATAGCTGCGCAGGATCGTGAAGTGGTTGGCGCACCCGAGCGAGTTGGTCACATCGCCCAGCCACGTCACTGTTACCGTCCCACAGTTGTCCGAGGCGTTCACTCCGCCCGCACTGATCGCCACGCCAGTGGTATTGATCGGTGTCGGCACCTGGCTCGCGCACTGGAGGTTGAGCAGCGTGCAATTGATCGTCGGCGGTTCAGTATCGACGACGACGACCTGTTGGGTGCAGGTGCTGGAGTTACCGTGAATGTCAGTAGCCGTCCAGACCACATAGTTCGTGCCCACCGGGAAGCTGGCGGGAGCGTTATTGACTACACTGGCCACCGCGCAGTTGTCCGTGGCTGTCGCCGTGCCCAGTATCACGCCCGTGGCGGCGCATAGACCGGGGCTGTTGTTGGTCAGCACGTTCGGCGGGCACGTAATCACCGGCGGTTCGGTATCATTGACCGTGATGGTGAAGTTGGTGGTAGTGCTATTGCCGCAGGCATCGGTGGCGGTGCAGATCACGTTGGTGGTGCCCACCGGGAAGGCCGTGCCCGAAGCCGGACTGGTGTTCACCGGCACGTTGGCTTCGTAGCGGGTGTTGTCAATGGGCAGTTGGTCGGTGAACACGAAGATGAACCAGGTGTAATAGGGATCGCCAGCGACGTTGCTGATCAGATCGCTCGGATTCGAGAGCGTCTGCGTGAACAACAGCGTGTGGCTGGCATCGCGCACGTTCAGGTCGACCGCCAGCACTCCGTTGGTGCTGCGGAACTCCCACTCGAACGTGTACCACCCGCTGTTGGTCAGCACGGCATGGTTGGGCAGCGTCAACAGATCGTTGCGTCGGGCATCCGGATTGTCATTGCTGTTGTTGTCGGCGGCCACCACGATGCTGGTGCTGTTATAGGCCGCCACATGGAAGATGAAGTCCCGCAGGAAGTTGGCGCTGGCGTCGCTGGCCGCCGTCGACAGATCCCAGCCGTAGCCGGTGGTGGCCGTGGCGTTGACCACCGACGGGTCGTTGAAGTTGAGGTACACGTCCTGCGCCACGCGGTAGCCGGCCACCCACGGCGTGAACAGCCCGCCCAAGCCCGTGTAGGCGCCGCTGTTGCTATAATTGGGGCCCGCCGCCGGAACGCTGGAATCGATCACGGCATAGGCGTTGCCACGGGCGGCCACGATGCCGTTGCTGCCGCTGGCCAGCCGCGATACGTGACTGGAGTAGTCATTCCAATCCAGCGAATCGCCCGTCCCGGACACCCAGTTGGGGTTCTCGAACCCTTGGAAATAGACCGGCTCAATGGCCGTTGGGGTCGGGTACGTGACCACCGCGCTGCACTGGCCGGCATCATTGTTGGTCGTGATGTCGGGTGGCACAAAGGTGAAATAAGTGGCGTTGGTGCTGACCACGGTGATGACCTGGGTGCAGGTGGCCGTGTTGCCCACGCTGTCGGTCGCCGTCCAGCTGCGCAGCAGCACACCGGTGGTATTGCAATTGGTCAGATCGTCGTCGTCATCCACGTAGCTGATCGTCACCGCTTCGCAGGTATCGGTCGCCGTCGCCATGCCCGTCGCGTACGGATCCTTGTCCTGCAAGGTGCTGACCGTTACGTTCGCCGGACAACTGATCACCGGCGGCTGGTTGTCCACCACAATCACAGTCTGGGTGCAGGTGTTGGAGTTGCCGTGAATATCCGTGACCGTCCACACCACCAGGGTGGTGCCGATCGGGAACTGCGCCGGGGCATTGTTGACCACACTGGCCACACCACAGTTGTCGGCTGTCACGGGCGTGCCCAACGCCACGCCGCTGGCGTAACAGTGACCCGCGTCGGTGTCGACAGTTACCGTCGCCGGACAGGTAATCGTCGGCGGCTGGTTATCCACCACAACCACCGTCTGGGTGCAGGTGCTGGAGTTGCCGTGAATATCCGTGACCGTCCACGCCACCGGGGTGGTGCCGACTGGGAACTGTGCCGGGGCATTGTTGACCACACTGGCCACACCGCAGTTGTCGGCTGTCACGGGCGTGCCCAACGCTACGCCGCTGGCGTAGCACTGGCCCGCGTCGGCGTTGACGGTCACGTTCGCCGGGCAGGTAATCGTCGGCGGTTCGGTGTCATTGACGGTGACGGTGAAGCTGCAGGAATTGGTATTGCCGTGGATATCGGTGACCACCACTGTGACCAGGTTGGTCCCTACCGGGAAGAAGCTGCCCGACGCTGGGGTCGCCACCGTGCTGGCCACGCCACAGTTGTCCGTGTTGGTCGGCAACGTAAAGTTCACCACTGCCCCGCACTGGCTCGGATCATTGCCCACCACGATGTTGGCCGGACAATTGGCCGTCGGCGGTTCAGTATCGACGACGACGACCTGTTGGGTGCAGGTGCTGGAGTTACCGTGAATGTCAGTAGCCGTCCAGACCACATAGTTCGTGCCCACCGGGAAGCTGGCGGGAGCGTTATTGACTACACTGGCCACCGCGCAGTTGTCCGTGGCTGTCGCCGTGCCCAGTATCACGCCCGTGGCGGCGCATAGACCGGGGCTGTTGTTGGTCAGCACGTTCGGCGGGCACGTAATCACCGGCGGTTCGGTATCATTGACCGTGATGGTGAAGTTGGTGGTAGTGCTATTGCCGCAGGCATCGGTGGCGGTGCAGATCACGTTGGTGGTGCCCACCGGGAAGGCCGTGCCCGAAGCCGGACTGGTGTTCACCGGCACGTTGGCTTCGTAGCGGGTGTTGTCAATGGGCAGTTGGTCGGTGAACACGAAGATGAACCAGGTGTAATAGGGATCGCCAGCGACGTTGCTGATCAGATCGCTCGGATTCGAGAGCGTCTGCGTGAACAACAGCGTGTGGCTGGCATCGCGCACGTTCAGGTCGACCGCCAGCACTCCGTTGGTGCTGCGGAACTCCCACTCGAACGTGTACCACCCGCTGTTGGTCAGCACGGCATGGTTGGGCAGCGTCAACAGATCGTTGCGTCGGGCATCCGGATTGTCATTGCTGTTGTTGTCGGCGGCCACCACGATGCTGGTGCTGTTATAGGCCGCCACATGGAAGATGAAGTCCCGCAGGAAGTTGGCGCTGGCGTCGCTGGCCGCCGTCGACAGATCCCAGCCGTAGCCGGTGGTGGCCGTGGCGTTGACCACCGACGGGTCGTTGAAGTTGAGGTACACGTCCTGCGCCACGCGGTAGCCGGCCACCCACGGCGTGAACAGCCCGCCCAAGCCCGTGTAGGCGCCGCTGTTGCTATAATTGGGGCCCGCCGCCGGAACGCTGGAATCGATCACGGCATAGGCGTTGCCACGGGCGGCCACGATGCCGTTGCTGCCGCTGGCCAGCCGCGATACGTGACTGGAGTAGTCATTCCAATCCAGCGAATCGCCCGTCCCGGACACCCAGTTGGGGTTCTCGAACCCTTGGAAATAGACCGGCTCAATGGCCGTTGGGGTCGGGTACGTGACCACCGCGCTGCACTGGCCGGCATCATTGTTGGTCGTGATGTCGGGTGGCACAAAGGTGAAATAAGTGGCGTTGGTGCTGACCACGGTGATGACCTGGGTGCAGGTGGCCGTGTTGCCCACGCTGTCGGTCGCCGTCCAGCTGCGCAGCAGCACACCGGTGGTATTGCAATTGGTCAGATCGTCGTCGTCATCCACGTAGCTGATCGTCACCGCTTCGCAGGTATCGGTCGCCGTCGCCATGCCCGTCGCGTACGGATCCTTGTCCTGCAAGGTGCTGACCGTTACGTTCGCCGGACAACTGATCACCGGCGGCTGGTTGTCCACCACAATCACAGTCTGGGTGAAAATACTACTATTGCCGCTCCCATCGGTGGCTGTCCAGAACACAAAGTTCGTGCCGATCAGATAGCTGCTCGGTGCGTTGCTGGTGATCGTGTAATAGGCACAGTTGTCATGCACAGAGGGCGTGCCCAGCGCCACGCTGCTGACGGAGCAGTGGCCCGCGCCGGTGTCGACGGTCACGGTGGTCAAGCCACTAATCACCGGTGGTGTGATGTCGCGCACCGTTACGGTCGCCGTGCAACTGTTCGTGTTGCCGCATGAATCGGTCACCTTCAGGACGATCGGGTTCGGACCGATATCGCCGCAGCCAAACGAGTGTTGATTGATCGCCAACGTCACCGGCCCACCGCAATTGCCATAACTTCCACCATCCACCTGTGCTGCCGTGACGAATGCCAGTCCATTAGAATTCAAATTGACAGTGATGTTGGTGCAGATCGCCACCGGCGGCGTTGTGTTGTCCACGGTGATCGTTTGCACGCAACCGTTGGTGTTGCCCGCGGCGTCCGTTGCCTTGTAGCTGCGCAGGATCGTGTAGTTGCACCCCGCCGAGTTGGTCACATCGCCCAGCCACGTCACCGTCACCGTCCCACAGTTGTCAGAGGCCGTCACCCCGTTGGTGCTGATGTCCACGCCGGTGGTATTGACCGGTGCCGGCACCTGACTGCAGCCATGGAAAGTAAGCGGCGTGCAACTGATCACCGGCGGGGTGGTATCGACCACCGTCACTATCGCGCTGCAACTATTGGTGTTGCCCCGACCATCATCAACGTACAGCGTTACCGTGTTGGTACCGCGGCTGATCAGCGTGCCGGGGGCCGGGCTTTGGGTAATGTTCAGCGGACCGCTGCAGTTATCGGTGGCGACCACCTCGCTCCGCAGATCGGGCAGCGACGCCTGGCAATTGCCATTGGCCGACAGCGTTAGATTGGTGGCGCAACTACTGATCACCGGGACCACGGTATCATCCACCGTGATGGTTTGCGTGCAGATGTTGGTCTGGCCACAATCCGTGGCAATGGTGTAGGTGCGTGTGATTGTCTCGTCGTTGGGGTACGCCCCTGGTGTGACCACGTCGCTGGAGCTGACAGTCCCCGAACTGCACGAAACCACCCCGCCCTGGGCGAAAAACTGCGCCAGCGTGGTCGCCGCAGCCGGTACATTGGCCACGCACTGCACGTTGGTCGCCAGCGGACAACTGACATCCAAGGTTCCGGACTGACTGAAGATCACCGCGGAGAGGCTGCTGTTGTCGGTGGCGTCGTATAGCACTTCGTTTATGTTCTGGCCAACACTAGCCCCGTAGTTGTCCAACTGCGCCAACACCACCGGTTGGGCGCTGCTATTGAGGTCTTCGACCGCCCACGGGGCGGCATTATCGAAACCGTAGCCGCTGAGATTATTGCCACCGTCGCTGGAACCGTTTGGCCCGCCGCCCGTGCCCAGCCCGGTCACATCGCCGCCGCTGCAATCGCCGGCGTCCACAATCGCGCCGTTGGTCACCAGAATGGCGGCCACGGTGTTACCAGTCAGGTTGTTGTCCTGAATCAACGCTTTGCCGGTGTCCACCTCGATGCCAACCATATTGCCCGTGAAGGAGGCAACATTGTTCTCGACAGTGGCCGCGGCGTTGGTGCCCTGCACAAACACTCCCAAGCCGGAGGCGTCAATCACGGTATTGCCCGTCACCGTCGCGCGGATGATCGAGCCGTTGGCAGCCCGCGGGTCATCCTGTACGAACACGCCCGCTTGCACCGCCCCGGAGATGTTCATGTTGCTAACGATCATCGTCGTGGAAGCTCCAGGGCTTTGGTAACCATCCCAGTTGTTGAGCCAGACACCATAATTGGCATTACTGACCGAGCCGCCGCTGATCGTGATACCCAGCGTGGTGGGGCAATTCCACACGTTATAGCCGACGGTGGGATAGCCGATCATGGCTTCATTGGTGGAGGTGCCGGTGATCGTGTTGTTGCCGATGGTGACCACCGCGGGATCCTGGATGGAGGCAATCAAGAACCCATCCCACTCACTCGAACCGGCCTCGTACAAGAACGAGATCACATTGTTGCTGATCGTGAATGCGGAAGCTGTGCCATAGGCCAGGTTGTGGAAAATGCCTACCTGCGTGCAACTGATGCTGTTGTTGGTGATGTCCTGGGTCGTCCCCGGGTTCGGGTTCGCCGTCGAGAAGTTGCCGGTCTGCACGCCCAGACGCACGCCGCTCATCCCGTTGTCGGACACGTCGGCGTAGAAGTTGTTGTAGAGGATCACACCAATGCCGAACCCGTCGGGGATGTAGCCAATGTTGGCAAGCTGATTGTATTGGATCCGATTGCTCGTCGTCGCCTCGTCGTAGATGCTGTTATCAAAATCAATCCCGCTATAGGCCATGTTGGTGACGATGTTGTTGACCACCGTGATCGATCCCACGCCGTCGTACGAGACAATGCCTTCAGCGGCGTTCACATCCGCCCCCCCCACCGGATCCCCGTTGGACAGGGCGGGATTGTCACCATCCACCGTCAGGCCATTGATCGTCACGTCGTTGGCACTCACGTAGACTATCACCGCCTCGTAAGGGCTATACACTGATGGGTCGTTTGTCGCCGTGTACACGACGGCCTCTGGCCCGCGTGCTTGAGTGTTGGGATTCACGTTGGCATTGGGCCCGAGCAACTGCAGGGGCTTCCATACATAAAGCATGGCGTTTACACCGACGTCCTCCAAATAGTGCGTGCCCGCCGCCCCCTCGACGTACGGGCCTGCCAGCACGTTCACCACTCGATTACCGCCCACCAGCGCGCCGTCGGCCAACAGGTCGATCGCTTCCTGAATGCGGCCGTTCAACCCGGCCTGCGGGCTGGCGGCCGACACATCCAGCGTGCTGAAATCTCCCTGGAACCC